>JANPNJ010000327.1:0-2429 GCA_031427395.1 Burkholderiales bacterium | reverse complement strand
CGGCATTTTTCATTCAAAGCCAAAACGAAATTGTGCCCTCGGTGGTGCAGGCGGGGCGGTCGAGTTTTCAGAATGCGGCGGGAACCGAACGGCGGGGCGTGGAGGCGTCACTCGTGTGGCGGGCTCATTCGCAGTGGGAGGCGACACTGGCGTGGACATGGATGCGCGCAGTGGTGGCGGATGCCTACACCGCGGGTGGTACAAGAACCATCGCGGCGGGTGCGATGCTGCCCGCCGTGCCCCGGCACAATCTGTTTGCCGAAATGGCGTGGCGGCGCAATCTGCCGGGGCTGTCGGCAACGATGACGCTGCAGGCGCGATCAACCTTGCCCGCGGACGATGCCAACACCGCCTTTGCCGCGGGTTATGCCATGCTGGCGGCGGCACTTAATTACCGCCATGTGGCCATGCTTGGCACACAGCCGGTGGAACTCGACGGCTTCGTGCGCATGGACAACCTGCTCGACCAGAAATATATCGGCAGCGTGATTGCCAACGAAGCCAACCAGCGTTACTTTGAGCCTTCGCCAGGGCACCATGTGATGCTGGGGTTGAGCGCGCGTTGGCGATTTTGAATCGGCGGGTTCACATTGGCAGGGATTGATGACAACAAACAACCATCAATAGCCGTCATTCCCGCGAAGGCGGGAATCCAAGTTACACTTTAGGCGAGCACGAAAAATTGGATTCCCGCCTGCGCGGGAATGACGAATCAGATGATATAACTGTCGTTCAAATTGCTGACTGCCATTTTAATTGCCAACATATTTTTGAAATCGGAAAAATCATGAAAACATCCACAATCACATTTCTTATCCTGCTTGCGTTTTCCATACCGGCAGAAGCCCAATCAGCAGACACCAAAACTTTTGAAACCGAGCAACACAAAGTCCAGGCGGTCACCCTCGTCAAGGGGCTGAAAAATCCGTGGGCGGTGGCGTTCCTGCCCGATGGCCGCATGCTCGTCACCGAGCGTGTTGGCACCATGCGTGTGGTGGACAACGGCAAATTGGTCGCCGCAGCCATCGAGGGCATTCCCAAGGCCACCGAATTCGGCCAGGGTGGCCTGATGGATGTGGTGCTGCATCCCAAATACGCTGACAACGGCTGGATTTACTGGACCTATAACGCGGTTGATGGCGGGCTGCACGGCACCGAAGTGGCGCGTGGCAAACTGGGTGGCAGCAAAGACAAACCAGTGATGACCGACGTGCAGGTGCTGTTCAAAATGTCGCCCAAGTCGGATCGCGGTTTTCATTTTGGCTCACGCATCGTGTTTGACCGCGACGGATTTATGTTTGTGGCATTTGGTGATCGCGGCGACAGCCCGGCCAAAGGTGCCAGCCAACGCGCGCAGCAACTGAACGACCATGCCGGCAAAACCATTCGCCTGTTTGATGACGGCCGTGTGCCGACTGACAATCCCTTCGCCAAAAACAAGGACGCCAAGCCGGAAATTTACACGCTGGGCAACCGCAATATCCAGGGCGCGGCGTTGAATCCAAAAACCAACAAAGTCTGGACACATGAACACGGCCCGCAGGGCGGCGACGAAATCAACATCCTCGCACCGGGTACCAACTACGGCTGGCCGGTGGTGACCTTTGGTGCCAATTATGGTGTGGGCACCAAGATCGGCGAGGGCACGGAAAAAGCGGGCATGGCCGCACCGCATGTGCAGTGGACACCGTCGATTGCCGTGTCCGGCATGGCGTTTGTCGGCAGTGACGGCAACGGCGGCGCGCGCGCGTCCAATTTTCCGAAATGGCAGGGCAATGTGTTGGTCGGCGCGCTCGCCGGACAAATGCTGGTGCGTCTGATATTGGACGGCGACAAGGTGGTGGCGCAGGAGCGCATGTTGGTGCGCGGCCTCGGCCGCATCCGCGATGTTCGGCAGGGGCCCGACGGCAATATTTATGTGGTCACGGATTCGTCAGACGGTGAGTTGATTCGCATTGAGCCGGCAAAATAAATTGCCATGATGCGTGTTTGGGACATTCCGGTACGCCTGTTCCACTGGCTGTTGGTGTTGGCCGTGATTGGCTTGTTTGTCACCGGCAAGCTCGGCGGCAATTGGATGGAGTGGCATCAGCGGCTCGGCGCGTTTGTTCTCGGCCTGGTTGTGTTTCGCATCATTTGGGGCGTGATCGGCGGGCATCACGCACGTTTTGCCAAATTTGTGAAGGGGCCCGCCACGGTGCTGGCGTACTTGAAATCATTGTCTGGCAAAGGTGAGGCACCTGTCCACTATGCAGGTCACAACCCGATGGGTGCGCTGTCGGTGGTGGCGATGTTGCTGGTGCTGGGCTTCCAGGCGGTGTCGGGCTTGTTTGCCGACGATGATATTTTGTCGCGCGGGCCCTACGCGGGCGCGGTGGCCAAGGAAGTCAGCGATTGGCTGACGCGGCTGCACAAATGGAATTCCAATG
>JANPNJ010000326.1:0-3758 GCA_031427395.1 Burkholderiales bacterium | reverse complement strand
TTCTGGAAACCACGTTCCAGACGAATTTGAGATTAACTTCGGCGAGCACCGCGCCGCCACCGAGCGCGGGATGCACCACAGTCATATACGGCTCCGTACCCTTGAGGAAGTAGACGGCACCAAATTGGGGTTTGCCCTTGCGGGCGGCCTGCAATAGCGGGTTGCCAGAAATATCGACATCGGTTCCGCTAGAGTCCATGGCCAGTCGTGATACACGTGACTTTTCCCGTCCAGCAGCGTCCACCCATGCAGCCTCAGTGATGGCGGGTACTTGCCGCATCAGCTTCAACAAGGCAATTCGACGCTGTTCAAGTTCGTTGCCACCGTCGAAGCTGACCGGCAAGGCGGCCCAGCCCATCTGATGTTCGATGTCCAGGACGAACTGCTCAATGCGAATCGCCGCTGCCTTGGCCTTCTCTTCCTGCAATTCAGACAAATGCGCCTCAGTCTCGCGCACCGAAAAGTAAGCACCGATACCGCCGGAGAGCAGCAACAAGCTAGCCACGAGCGAGACGATGAGGATGGCGTATTTCGGGAATAACCGCCAGCGGCGCATCATGATGGGAGGGCTGGGCACCGCGACGATTCACTCATACTCTCAGTTTAACCGATGATTGCGCGCCGATTTTCCGGCGAAATGAGAATGGGATACAATTAAGCCGATTCTGCCAATGCAGGAACCCCCAGCGCAATGTGGGGAGAGCGACATTTTCGGGAAGGGATGCCTCGATGCAACGCCACGCCGTTTGCCGCTCGTTTATTCTTGCCATTGCACTCGGCATTGTTGGCGTGCCCGCGCTTCAAGCCACTGAAAACGGCGGCACCAACAAGATCCCCGGTGTCGATACCGTTGCCGCGGGACTGATGCCACCAGAAGGCTGGCGCGTCACGACCTTCCTGGGTCACTACACAGCCAACGAGAACCGCGACGGCAATGGCCGCAGGCCGCCCAATATTACGGATTTTCATTTCACTGCGCAGGCGCTCACGGTGCGCCTGCAGTACGTTTGGCCAGGTGTCAATTGGCTGGGGGCCAACGTGGAGACACGTGTAGGCCAGGCCCTGTACACCGACATCAAGTTTCGTGCTGATATTCAAACGCCAGTCGGCACTATCCGCCGCCGCGGCTCGGACAGCGGCCCACTTCCCGGGGGCCTGTTCGGGCCAGTGTTGCTCGGTTGGCATAGCCCAACCCTGCATCAGACGCTGGGACCAGTGTTGTTCTATCCGACGCGCGGGTTCGACAAGAACAAAACCAGCAACATTGCGTCAGGCTATCGTTCGATCGCGCCGTACTACGGTGTTACATGGATACCGAACGACAAATGGGAAATCAGTGCGGCAACGTCATACCTGTTTAACCAAACGAATCGCGAAACCAACTACCAATCCGGTCGCGAATTGAACATCGACTTTGGCGTAGATTACATGGTGCGGCCATTCACGCGACTCGGTGTTAGCGGGTATGTTTACAAGCAATTGACTGATGATCGCCTCAACGGTATCGCGGTAGCCGGTGGCAATCGCGGGCAGGCGCTGGCGATCGGCCCGTCGCTGCGCTATCGCATCACGAAGGATTTCGGTATTACGCTCAAATGGCAGACAGAATTCAACGTCGAGAATCGCGCGATCGGCAACCGTTTTTATTTGCAGTTTCTGAACGTATTGTGATGACGGCCCGGGTGGCACTGCTGCGAAATGCTGCGCGCGCCAACGGTGGCCACTGGTTACGGCTTATTGTTGTCATGTTCGTTTGCGCAATCGCGCCGGCGCACGCGCAACCGGCACCAGGCATGCACCGGCTGGGGTTTATCAATGTCGGCCCTGCCGGCCCCAACGCGGCGAACCTTGCAGCCGTCAAAGAGGGGTTGGCCGATCTCGGTTATGTTGAAGGCAAGAATCTCGAGTTGATCGTGCGCTGGGGCGAGAATCAGCCCGAACGCCTCCCCGCCCTGGTCGCCGAAATTATGGCGGCAAAACCAAAGCTTATCCTGAGCACCGGCGGCACCGGCACCACCAAAGCGGTGGTTGCAGGTGCGCCAAATTTTCCGGTGGTATTTATTGCCGGCAACCCGCTACGCGAGCAACTGGTGTCTAATCTCGCGCGTCCAGGAGGGCAGCTAACCGGCATCGCCGTGCTGGCCAGCCAACTCGAATCCAAACGACTGGAACTGTTGAAGCAGTTGGTACCCAAGGTCAAACGTGTCGGCATGATCTGGAACCCGGCCGGCGTCGCCATACAGGACTACGTCAAGGATGTTGAACTGGCGGCGAAACAGCTTAATCTGGATCTGGTCGATTTAAGGGCGCGTAACGTGACTGAACTCGATCAGGCGCTTGCCGATGTGGCAAAGGCACGCGTGGATGCGCTTTTCGTTCTTTCCGATCCGGTGTTGGGCTTCGAGCGCAAACGTATTGTCGATTTCGCGACTGCGCAAAAGCTGCCGGGTATTTATTTTTGGCGTGAGTTTGCCGAGATCGGCGGGCTGGCGAGCTACGGCGCGAATTTGCCCGCCGTATACCGCAGGCTCGGGTATTACGCCGACAGGATATTGAAGGGCACCAAGCCAGGCGACCTGCCCATCGAGCAGCCCACCCAGTTCGCGTTCGTCATCAACAGCAAGGTCGCGGCATCTCTGAAAATACAGATTTCGCCGGAAATGATGCTGCGCGCGGATGAAGTGATCAAATGATAGTCGATGTATCACGGCGGTGACCCGCAGACAAAACCAGTGGAGGACAGCATTTGAATAGGGCAATTCGTGCCGTGGGTCGCTGGGCTGGCTGGTCCGCACTGGTCTGCACATTACGCCCGGAATGATCGTGCGGGGGTTGTGTCGCGCTCATGCGTAAATCCTTTGCATTGGCTATTCGGCGTGATGATGGCGGTCACGCCCGCGAACTACCACATTTTCAATGGAAACTATTTTCGATCCCGTCATTTTCAGCGCCGATATGCATGTTATGCCAATTTGCATGGGCAACAATGATTCATGTCGCGCTGTGCAACTAAAGACCCACTAATTTTTTCTTTTTCGAGCAGGCAAGGCAGGGGCATCAAAAGCGCACTCGTTTTTACGGCGAGGTGCGCTGCGACAGAGGGAGACTGATCGTCCTTTCACAAAAACGGCCAGTCTCCCACGTGTGATTCATAACGGCAATCCGTCAGCTGTGATGGGGTCAGGTCTATATTCATAGCATCACCCCACGCGCCAGACCATCGTGAAGTGAAGACCCCAATTAAATGGATCAGCGTCCGCCTCAATATCCCGCACGGGAAGCCCAAGAATTTCGGATAGTGGAATTGCCTTCATGTTTCACAGATTACCATATGAAAAATTCACGCTGAATCCCCCGCGAGAGTTATTTCGGTGTACTGCGGGAAATAATGTCAGCACGAATTATGGAATAAAATTTGCAAAACATGACTATCCATAAGCACTTTCAGCATTTTTTCTGCGGAAATGCCCGCCAGTGCTAGTGTTTGCCTTTTCTATTTCCCCATCCACGTTTATCTTTCCATCCCCCGCTTGAGCCGCCACTGCTTCACCAACGCATAAATCGCCGGGATCACCGCCAGTGTCAGCACCGTCGAGGAAATCATGCCGCCGACCATTGGCGTGGCGATGCGGCGCATGACTTCGGAGCCGGTGCCGGTGCCCGACATGATCGGCAGGAGGCCGGCCTTGATGGCGATGACGGTCATCATTTTTGGCCGCACCCGTTCGACCGCGCCCTCCATCACCGCCGCATACAAG
>JANPNJ010000325.1:0-2044 GCA_031427395.1 Burkholderiales bacterium | reverse complement strand
GTCGGCGTTGAGCCCGCTGGGCACATCGATGCTCAATACGGCAAATTGATCTGCGCGGCGCAGTTGATTGCACTGATTGATCACATCCGCCACCGCGCCGCTGGGCGCGCGGCTGATGCCAATGCCAAACAGGCCGTCGATGACCACATCCAAGGCATTTTTTTTCGGCCAGGATTTGACGACCTCGCCATGGGCGGCCATGAACGCGGCGCGGGCTGCCTGCGCGGCGGCATCGGTCTGGGTTTGTTCGCCCAGCGCCAGCACGGTGACCCGGCATTTCGCCCGCTGCAGGGCGGCGGCGGCCACCCAGGCGTCCCCACCGTTGTTGCCGGGGCCTGCCAGCACCAGCACGTGTTTGGATTTTGATTTTTTCAAGGACGCCAGCACGTGCGCCGCCACGACTTCACCGGCGCGCTGCATCAGCGAAATTTTGGGGTGGCGCAGGGAAAATGCCGCTTCGAGACGGCGAATTTCGGCGACATCGGCGAGTGCGGTGTGGATTGGGGCAGGGGTCATGGGGCAGGGTGTTCCGTTTTTATGATCGCGGGCAGGCAGATGGCCTGGTTCAAGTGAACCAATGGAACTAACTGCGCCGGCAAGGGTCACTATACCGGTTGTAATCAATGATCCTTCGATGTGGATCAACAGCCGGATGTGGATCAACAGCCTATAGGTAAAGTACAAGGAGAGGTGCAATGACGGCGTTTATAATCACCGGCAGTCGCGCGGCATTGATCGGATCGCGCGCACCGGCCCGGAAACAACCGGTTTCTGCGACCATTGGAAAAACAACCAGCCCGGCGTGGCGCGATGAAAGCAGCCGGAAAACAAACAATACCGCACAGGGAGCAGTGCCGATGAGTGATCGAGAGATCGATCAGCAACTGGTGTTGCGGGTGCAGGCCGGCGACAAACGCGCCTTTGAGTTGCTGGTCGTCAAATACCAGCGCAAGGTCGAACGCCTGCTGTCACGCATCGTCCGCAATCCATCCGAAATCGAGGATGTGGCACAGGAGGCCTTTATCAAGGCGTACCGCGCCATCGGCGGGTTTCGCGGAGACAGCGCCTTCTACACCTGGCTCTACCGCATTGCCATCAACACCGCGAAAAATTATCTGGTCAGCCAGGGGCGGAGGCCGCCCACCTCAACCGGCCTGGACAACGAAGAAGCGGAAAGCCTGGAGGATGCCGTCGCCCTGCGCGACACAGCCACGCCTGATTCGTTGCTGATGAGCAAACAAATCGGCGAGATCATCCACCGCACCATTGACGCACTGCCGGAAGAATTGCGCACCGCGATTACCCTGCGCGAGATCGAAGGGCTGTCGTATGAGGAAATTGCCGGCATCATGGATTGCCCGATTGGCACGGTGCGCTCGCGGATTTTCCGGGCGCGCGAGGCCGTGGCCGCGCAATTGCGCCCGCAGCTGGGCACAGACAAAGACACACGCTGGTAGCAAAATATCGGAGAATGCAACATGACTGAGAAGATTTCAACCCTGCTGGACGGCGAATTGCCGCGGGAAGAGGCCACTACCGCGATTCGCGGGCTGGGCACTGACCCCGCGCTCCGCGCCGCGTGGGAACGCTACCATTTGATTGGTGATGTGATGCGTGGTGACACCCCTGGTGAGGTGATGCGCCGCCGCCAATCGACGGAAGCAATATTTGCGCAATTGGCCAAGGAGCCAACCGTGCTGACACCGGGTGCCTTGACGGTGCCCGCACCGTCAGGCCAAGGCCGGATACGAGTGGCCATGGCCATGGCGGCGTCGTTGGTCACCATCTCGGCAATAGCCGTCATCGCCATGAAACAGCCGGACGGGGTGGTGGTGCATGTGGCACAACCCGCGCCGCCACCTGTATCACTGCCTGTATCACTGCCTGTATCACAACCGATTGCCACGCCGCAAGACAGCCGGGTAAACGACTATCTGGCAATACACCGCCAATACGCCAATCCCCAGGCTTTGCAGGCGGTGGCAGCACGCCGCGAGGCACCGCGTGCGGCGGGGCAATGAGTCTGCTGGTCGATAACGTGTAC
>JANPNJ010000324.1:0-3419 GCA_031427395.1 Burkholderiales bacterium | reverse complement strand
GAGCGCGAAATCGCCTATGCCATCAAGGAATTGTCGGCCAAAATCGAACCGATATTGCTGGTGATCATGGCGGTGATGGTGCTGATCCTGGCGTTGGGGATATTCATGCCGATGTGGTCAATGGGCCAGGCGGCAATGGGGCGGGGCGGTTGACGATTTTCGACAAAGCCGTGGCCGCCGCAACTGTCAAGCTGGGTCTGCGGCGGTTGTTTGAGCAGGCGTTGTTGATATTGTTGGTGGGGGGGATTGTCTGGGCGCTGATGGACAAGGCGCGCGACACCCGCGCCGCCGCCGAGTTTGCCGCGGTGCAGGTCAATCTCGCCACGCTGCGTGTGGCCATGGCGGTGGATCGCATGCATCGGGCGGTCAAAAGTGGTGGTGCCCAAGCCAAAGCCGCGTCCGCCGCCAATCCATTTTTGTTGCTGGAACGCCCGCCAGCCAACTACGCGGGTGAGGTTGACCTGGCCATTGCCCGCGCCGGTGCGCTGGCACCGGGGGATTGGTTTTATGACCGACACCTGGCATTGGTCGGGTATCGGGTGCGGGATACCCGTGAGTTTCGCCCGGTCGGCGGCGGTGGCTTGATGCTGTTTCAACGCGCCGAGCCGGAATTATTGCTGGCGCGCGAGGCTTATGTTTGGCGTGATCAAGTCGTTAAATAGGGTGGGAAAATTTTATCAACATGCAATATTGGCGGGCGTTTTCAGTCATTTTTGCCTCGAAACGATTGCCAGTGCTTGAGTTTATCATTTTGTATTAACTTCACCTTTGCCGCTTGGGAGCCGTAATGGCACGCATGTCGGCGTGAAAACCGCTGGTGTTAAATGTTGTTAAACTGCCGCTTGACAGTGCATTTGAGAAGGCAAATTGCGTGACTTTGTGACGCAACTGATTCAGAATTGGTTCATGGCGTGTGCTGATGCCACTGATTTCGGTGTCTGGTATTTTTGATTTCATCAAGGAGATAAAAAATGAAAACGTTGCAAAAAGGTTTTACCATGATTGAACTGATCATCGTGATTGTGATTCTGGGCATTCTGGCTGCGGTGGCGGTGCCGCAATATATCAACATGCGTCAGGATGCCGCACAGGCGGCGGTCAATGGTGTGGCGGGCGCGGTCGGTTCGGCGATGGCGGTTAATTTCGCAGCTCGCACCGCAAACGTTGCCCGTGGTGTGCCGGTTGCCGATTGCAATACCGTCACAGTATTGCAGGGTGGGGCGTTACCTACGGCAGGGGGCACCTATGCCATTACCGCCGCAGTGATCGTCGCCAATGCGACCGCCACCTGTACATTGACGTTCACACCCACAGGCGGGACTGCGGTGACAGCAACATTCACCGGCATGGGCATCGCTTAAGCGGATTTCATTCTGATGCGTCAAAGAGAATCGTCCTCGTTGCTGCGGCGGGGACGGTTTCTCGGTTTTTCAGCGATTGAGCTGGTAGTTGTTATTTTGCTGGTTGGGATATTGGCGGTATTTGCCGCGCCGCGTTGGATCGGCACCCAAGTGTTGACCTTGCCTGCCACCACTGCCCAGCTTGCGGCCAATATTCGTTATACCCAAAGTTTGGCCATGAGCCAGGGGCAACGCTACCGCATCAATCTCACTGGCACCACTTACCAGATCACCGACATGGTCGGCGGGCCAGTCTTGCAGCCTGTGGTTGGCGGCACAGCACCAGTGACCATCGCCGGGGTGACCCTGACCGGCTTTAACCCGCCGTTGACCAACAACTATGTGGCCTTCGACACCAAGGGGGTGCCGTATATCAGTGCCACTGCCGTGCTGGTGGGAGCCGCAACCATTACCCTTACGGCAGGTGCCGAAACCGGCAGCATTGTCATTGCACCGGAAACGGGGCGTGTGCAGTGAACGTCATGCATGGCGGACAGTACAGGGCAGGTGGTTTTTCGCTGATCGAGCTGATCGTTTTTATTGTTGTGCTTGCGATATTGCTGGCAGGATTGCTCGTTGCCTTTGGTTCACCCTTAAGTAAATCCCCCGAGGCCGGCCAGTTGGACATGGCTGCCGAGCTGGCCCAGCAGCGCATGGAATTGATCCTCGCACAACGCCGCTCGACTTCCTTCGCCGCGATCGCCGACCCGTGCCCAGGACCCGCGGTTTGCACGCCGCCCGCCGGCTACACCGTCACCGCAAGCATCGTGCCCGGCTTCGGCGACCCGGCCAACTACAAAATCATCACCGTCAATGTCACCGGGCTGACGGCCATCACCGCGACCGCCCTGGTCGCCAACTACTGATGCGCGCTTCTATAAATTCAAAAATTCCGTCGTTCCCGCCCCCGATTAAAGCATTCGAGGGCAGGCTGCGGCGGGAACCCAATTTTTATGCATATCAGTGACTTGCCAAACTTGGATTCCCGCCTGCGCGGGAATGACGGGATTTATAGAGGTGCCCAGATGCGTGCTCCCGGCCAATCTTGTCGTCACGCGAACCGCAATGGCCGCCATGGTTTCAGCCTGATTGAATTGATCATGATCATCGTGATATTGGCAATTCTGTCGGTGGTGGCCGCACCCTTGATGGGCAATTTATTCCGGGGTTATTTCACCGGCAAGGATATCGCCGACACCGATTGGCAGGCCAGGGTCGCACTGGAGCGCATGTCGCGCGATTTGCGCAGCGTTCGCGCGCCGGCCAATCTGGTCATCACCGCCGCCGGTGACATCAGCTTCGCCGATGTGGACGGCAACGTGATTCGATATTGCCTGGGGGCAGTGGGTACGTGCCCTGGTGTGGCGGGCGACCTGATGCGCAATGCCCAGGTGCTGGCGGGCGGTGTTACCGGATTGACGTTTACATTCCTGACCCGCGCCGCCGCCGCCACTGGCGTGGCGGCGCAGGTGTTCTACATCAACACTGCATTCACCGTGACACAGGGCACGGTCGCCAAATCCTATACGGCGACTGTCAGCCCGAGGAATTTCCCATGACCTCGCGGGCACGCCAAGTTGGCTTCCTGATGATTGCGGCGCTGGTGCTGATTGTGGTGCTGGTGGCGCTGGCGGCGGTGCTCGGCCATCTGCTGGCCAACAGCACCCTGTCCAGCGGCAAACATGTGGGATCCATGCAGGCCTTGTTTCTGGCCGAGAGCGGGCTGGAGTTTGACCAGCGCCGCTGGAGCCAAAATCTCGACTGGTATCGCAGCACCACCGACCCCAATCCGCCGGCACCGCCAGCGCAGGCATTGGGCAACGGCACGTTCACGGTATTTGCCAACTTGCCGGCAACCAAAGTCAGAACCGGATTTCCGGCGGCGGCGGCCACCCTCAATGTGTTCACCACCGCCCGCTTTCCCACCGCCGGTATTTTGCAGGTAAGGACGACATCACCGTCGGCGGCGAATTTGTCCGTTACACCGGTGTCACCGCCAATTCCTTTACCGGCGTGACC
>JANPNJ010000323.1:0-12243 GCA_031427395.1 Burkholderiales bacterium | reverse complement strand
GATTTGGAATGCATTTCACCGATGTCGATGGCACCGACCAATCCCATCGCGGCGCGTACGCCACCCATCAATTGGGTGATGATCGCTGTCACCGGGCCTTTGTACGGCACGCGTCCCTCCACACCTTCGGGCACCAGCTTGTCGGCGTTGGAAATATTTTCCTGGAAGTAACGGTCGGACGAGCCTTTTTGCATTGCACCGAGTGAGCCCATGCCGCGATAACTTTTGTATGAACGCCCCTGGTACAACTCGATCTCTCCCGGCGCTTCATCCGTGCCCGCAAATACCGAGCCCATCATCACCGACGAAGCACCGGCGGCGATGGCTTTGGCGACGTCACCCGAGAAACGAATGCCGCCGTCGGCGATGCAGGGGATGTCGAGTTTTTCCAGCGCCTTGGCGGCCTCGACCACAGCCGTGATCTGCGGCATGCCCACGCCGGTGACAATGCGTGTGGTGCAAATCGATCCCGGCCCCACGCCAACCTTCACGCAATCGGCACCATGATCGGCCAGCGCCCTGGCACCCGCGCCGGTGGCGACGTTGCCGCCGATCACCGCCACGTTTGGATATTTCACTTTCACCGCCTGCACCATGTCGAGCACACCCTGCGCGTGGCCGTGCGAGGAATCCACCACCAGGCAATCGACGCCCGCCTCCACCAGTGCAGCGGCGCGCTCCAGGTTGTCGCCGCCCACACCGATGCCGGCCCCCACCCGCAAACGCCCCCGCGCATCCTTGCAGGCAAAAGGGTGGTCTTTGGCTTTCTGGATGTCCTTGACCGTGATGAGGCCAGCCAATTCAAAGGCATCATTGACCACCAGCACCCGCTCCAGGCGGTGTTTGTGGATCAGCGCCTGTGCCTGTTCGAGTGTGGCGCCTTCTTTCACCGTCACCAGCCGTTCGCGCGGGGTCATGATATTTTTCACCGGCTGGTCGAGATTGGTCTCGAAACGAATATCGCGGTTGGTGACAATGCCGACCACGCGGCCGTTGTCGATCACCGGCAGCCCGGAAATGCCGTGCTGTTTTTGCAGTTGGATGACATCGCGCACCAGCATGTTGGGCGTGATCACCAGCGGGTCTTTCACCACACCCGACTCAAAACGTTTGACCCGCGACACCTCCACCGCTTGGGCGGCGATCGAAAAATTTTTGTGGATGATGCCGAGGCCGCCCTCCTGCGCCATGGCAATGGCCAGGCGAGATTCGGTGACGGTGTCCATGGCGGCCGAAATCAGCGGCAGATTGAGGGTGATGGTTTTGGTGAGGCGGGTGGCGAGCGAAACGTCGCGCGGATGAACCTGGGAATGGGCGGGGACGAGCAACACATCGTCGAAAGTGAGCGCCTTGGCAATGAGTTTCACGTTTCTGGCTCCGACAAAATCAGCATTATACGCAGCCCGGATTGGTCAGTCGATGGCGGCATGGTGAAATCGCTCTTGCAAATTGCCAAACTCGTTTATTGACAAGCGTTTTCAGCCATTTTTGGCTGGAAAAGCACATCCTGATTGATGCTTACCAATCAGAATTTGATTGACTCTGAGGCGATTTAGGAATAAGTTAGCGCAGATTTGGCGAAGTCAAACGAACAAAGTTGTGTAACCATTTGATGAAATTGAAAGTTTTACGGCAAATTGGCATGGGTTTGCTTGGCGCGAGTGTTGTCGGTTGTGCGTTCAATCCATTCTGGCGCGAACCACCACCGGCAACAACCATCACCACATTGCCAACCGTTACAACACCAAAGGCATTAACCGAACAAGCATCATTGGCATTGGGTCTGGCAGAGCAGTGTGTGGTTGACGGCAGAAAAAACCACACGTTATGGACGGTGGCAGTGGAAAAATTGGCGCAGGCACGCAACGCCGCAAAAATATTCAACAGCGACACCACCATCACGCTCTCGCAGGAAATCATCGCCCTGTGCGCACGCAGCGCCGCGCAGGCAAAATCCCCGCCCGTGACCTGGTAGGTCGTCAACAAAGCAGCATGAGGAGCCACACATGAAGTCACCGATCCAGTTTTTTGTTGCCATGGCTGTCCTGCTGGCGGCGGCCACGGTCACCGCCCAAGTCTATAAATGGGTGGACAAGGACGGCAAGATGCAATTCAGCGATGTGCCACCCCCGCGTGATGCCAAAAGCGGGGAAGCAAAAAAAATCGAGGTGCGCTCCGCATCCGGTGCCCCCGCCGCGCCCAAAGCGCCGCCGGCCGATGCCAAGGATGCACCCAAGGCGGATGTCAATACCAAAGCCGCACCCAAAACCCTGGCCGAGCGCGCCAAGGAATCAGACAAGCGCCGCGAGGAAGCAGCCGAAGCCGCCAAAAAAGCAGCCGAAGTAGAACAACTCGCCAAAGCCCGGCAGGAACGCTGCAAGGACGCCACCCGTGTTCTGGCCGAAATCAATTCCGGTCGTCCAATGGCAGGCACCGATGAGCAGGGCGGGAGAAAAATCCTTGATGATGCGGCACGTGCCGCCGAAGCCGCCAAAGCACGCGCGGCCATGAGTGAGACCTGCGGCAAGTAATTCATCCCCTGGCACGTTTGCGCCGGGCTTCCTTGGGGTCCATGGTGAGCGGCCGGTAAAGCTCAACCCGATCCGCCTCGCGCAGCACAAATGTGGCGGGACGGGCGCGGCCCCACACCCCAAAACCCGCCGCCGCAAGCGCGATTTCCTTGGGCAACTGGTTGCCCGCGCAGCCGATTTCAATTGCGTCCTGGATGGTCGCGCCTTCGGCGGCAAGCACGGCAATCTCGCCGTCCGCTCCCGGCCACGCCCAAGCAATCGCCACATGAATTGTGCTCATGGCAGTGTGGTGGGTGGCGCTGCCCGTGGTGGGTTCGCCGCCAATTGCGCCGCGCGTGCGGCAAACCGATCCACAAAGGTGTCGGCGATGGCCGCCATCACCGGGCCGATCACCCCGGCCACCACCGGGCTGGCAAAGGTGTAGCCCAGGCTGAATTCGACCTTGCACGCGTCCGCCGCCAGCGCCGTAAAGCGCCACACCCCGCCCAGGCTGGCGAACGGCCCCTCCACCAGTGCCAGCGTCATCTCCTCCGGGTGGCGCTTCAGATTGTGCGTGGTCAGCGACTGCGCCACCCCCAAGTAGCGGATATCGATGGTGGCACGCGTGTGGTCAGCATCACGCGAATGCACCCGCGCCCCGCCACACCACGGCAAAAATTCCGGGTAGCGCTCGACCGCATCGACCAACGCAAACATGGACTCGGCTGAGTGGGGCAACAACGCGGATTTGACGACTTGGGGCATGGGGGTATTTGGTTTGGCAAGGGGAAAAACAGGGCATAGTCCGATAAAATGATCGCATGAGCATCGCCGAAAACAAAAAAGCCTTTTTTGACTATTTTATTGAAGAACGTTTCGAGGCGGGGCTGGTACTCGAGGGTTGGGAGGTCAAAGCCATTCGTGCGGGGCGTGCGCAATTGAAAGAAGGCTATGTGGTGTTGCAAAACGGCGCGTTTTATTTAATCGGCTCACACATTTCCGCACTAACCTCCGCCTCCACCCACGTCAACCCCGACCCGGTGCGCACCCGCAAGCTGCTGCTCAATGCCGAGGAAATCAAAAAACTCACCGGTCGGGTCGAACAACGCGGCTACACCCTGGTGCCGCTTAATCTGCATTACAAGGGCAGCCTCATCAAGCTCGACATTGGACTGGCCAAAGGCAAAAAACAACACGACAAGCGCGACGCGGAAAAAGAAAAAGACTGGAAGCGCGAGCAGTCGCAGATCATGAAAAAAATGAACAGTTGATCACGTGTTGGCGGGAAGCGGTGGATGGGTTGCCGCTGGCTCGCAATATGCCGCGAGCAGGCCGGCCGAAATAATCATGAAGCCGCCCACCCAATCTTGCAGGCGCGAAATTTCATTGGCCAGATAGTGCGCCGCAATGGCGGCAACAATCAGTTCAAACAGCAAAATCACGGCGGCGCGGTTGGCCGCCATTTTGGTCAGGCCGAATTGCATCGCCAGGCCACTCGACATCAGCACCAGGCCAATGATGATGATCAGCCAAAAATGATTCAGCACCTGAGATGGCCAGGCGGCCACCGGGCTTGTTGCCAGCAAAAATGACACCGGCAATGCCACCACCGCCACGCCAATCGCACCCGCGAGTGTTTTGGCCTCGGGAGTGGCGCGGGTTTCGCGGCGCACCAGTACATTGCACAGCGCGAACGCAAACCCGCCCAGCATACCCAGCCATTCATGCCAATTTTTCGGCATCGGCGCGCCCAGCTCGGGCCGCCACAGCATCACCACCGCGCCGACCATCGCCAGGAAAACCGTGAACGCACCCAACGCGCTGATTTTTTCGTTGAGAAAAACACGCGCAAGCGGCACTGTCCAGAGTGGTGCCAGATAAAACAGCAGCACCACCCGCACCACCTCGGCTTCCATGATCGCCACCAGATAGGCCACATTGGTGATGCCCGCCGTCAGGCCGATGAAAAACAAGGCACCTGGATAACGCCAGAGCTGCGGCCAGACATTGCGAAACAACACACTCGCAAACAACACCGCCACCACATACGAAGAAAACGTCGCCACCGGTGCCGACAACCCGGTGGTTTCCATGAATCGATACGGATACCAGATGATGCCCCACATGGTGGCGGCAGCCATGATCCCCAGAATCGGGGTCAGCGCGAAGTGGCGGCGCACATGCATGGGTTCAGACAAATTGGATGGAAGCGACAAAATTTCGACTTTCAGGCGGTGTGACAGTGAATGTGGCTATGACTCTATAATTGCCATTGCCGTATTCTAGCAACGCGCGACATTCTCAACCATTTTCACCGGACCAAACATGACCTCTGCAATACAAGCCACCATCGATGCCGCCTGGGAATCACGCGCCGACTTCAGCCCCGCCTCTCATCCGGCTGATGTTGCAGCGGCGGTCAACACGGTGCTTGCCGACCTCAACGCCGGGCGCATCCGTGTCGCCGAAAAAATCGATGGTGAATGGGTCACACACCAGTGGATCAAAAAAGCCGTGCTCTTGTCGTTTCGCCTGAAAGACAACGCGGTGATGCGCGCCGGTGACTTGGGATTTTTTGACAAAGTGCAGACCAAATTTGCCAACCTGGATGCCGATGCCATGCGTGCCACGGGCGTGCGTGTGGTGCCCCCGGCTGTGGCGCGGCATGGCTCTTTCATTGGCAAAAATGTGGTGCTGATGCCCTCCTACGTCAACATCGGCGCGTATGTTGATGAAGGCAGCATGGTGGATGCATGGGCGACCGTCGGCTCGTGCGCGCAAATCGGCAAAAACGTGCATTTGAGCGGCGGCGTGGGCATTGGCGGCGTGCTGGAGCCGATCCAGGCCAACCCGACCATCATTGAAGACAATTGTTTTATCGGCGCGCGCTCCGAAGTGGTCGAAGGTGTCATCGTCGGCGAAGGCTCGGTGTTGTCGATGGGTGTGTATATCGGCCAATCAACCAAAATCTACAACCGCGACACCGGTGAAATCATGTACGGCAAGGTGCCGCCGTATTCGGTGGTGGTGTCGGGCAACCTGCCGTCCGCCGACGGAAAATACAGTCTGTATTGCGCGGTGATTGTCAAAACAGTCGACGCGAAAACCCGCGCCAAAACCGCGATCAACGAATTGTTGCGGGCTTGATTTTTTATTGGCCAACACACCTCGGAAACCTGGGAGAAAAGCATGGCGATTCTGGAAAAACTGTTCCGCTTGATGGCCGAAAAAAATGCCTCGGACATTTTTGTGTCCGCCGGCGCGCCCATCAACATGAAGGTCAATGGCGTCGCCATGCCGGTGAATCCGCAGGTGCTCACCGGCGAAGACGCCAAACGCATTTGTTACGAAATCCTCAAGCCACATCAAATTGAAAAATTTGAAAAAGAGCTCGAACTCAACCTGTCCTTTCCGATAGAAAACGTCGGCAATTTCCGCGTCAATATGATGCACCAGAAATCCACCGTGGCGGCGGTGGTGCGCTACATTTCCACCAGCGTGCCAGCTTTTGATTCGCTGGGTGTGCCCAATATATTGAAGCAGGTCATCATGGAAAAGCGTGGCCTGATTCTGGTGGTGGGCGCCACCGGCTCGGGCAAATCCACCACCCTCGCCGCGATGATGGATTTCCGCAACCAGATGAAACCGGGACATATCCTGACATTTGAAGACCCGGTCGAATTCATCTTCCAATCCAAAAAATGCATCGTCAACCAGCGCGAAATCGGCAACGACTCACATTCGTTTGGTGAAGCCATGCGCAACGCCATGCGCCAGGCACCCGATTTGATTTTGGTCGGCGAAATACGCGATGTCGAAACCATGAAAAGCGCGATGATGTATGCGCTCTCCGGCCATCTTTGCCTCGCCACCCTGCACGCCAACAACAGCTACCATGCGCTCAACCGCATCATCAATTTTTTCCCGCTGGAGCAGCGCGCCGTGCTGCTGTCGGACCTGGGCGTGTCGCTCAAGTGCATCGTCTCGCAACGTCTGGTGAAAAACGTCGAAGGCGGCCGCGCCCCGGTTGTGGAAGTCTTGATGAACACCGGCAACATCGTTGACCTCATCAGCGAAGGCCGCGTCCCGGAAATCAAGGAAGCCATGGAAAAATCCATGACCCCCGGCTCGCAAACTTTCGAGCAGGACTTGTTCCGCCTCATCAAGGCCGGCAAGATCACCATTCAGGAAGGCCTGGCGAATGCCGATTCGGCAACCAACCTGTCATTGCTGGTGGGCAACAGCGGCATTGTTGACCCCGATGCGCTCAAGGATTTGCCGACCAAGCCGGGAGCGGGCGGGCCGAACTTTTCGGAATTCAAAATTAGTTAATAACTGCGCTTGTAATACCGCCCGTTCATCCACACCCCATACGGTCTCGGTGCCCAGCCGCTTGCATAACCCCAGCCCCAGTAGCCGCGCCCCCAGAACCACGCATCGTGCATGGCTTCACGCCTTCCTTGCCGCTCGGCCATTTTCAGTTGGCCGCTTTGCATGAAATCCAGCACCGCATCCGGCACGCCGTCGCGCGAGAGTTTGGCGTATTGCGAGGCGGTGGCATCGAACATCGTGTGTGACGCCTGGATTTGCTGGATGATGGCCTGCGCGTCTTTGCCCTCTTTGGCCAACGCCACCACCTGTTCGAGGGTCATCGGCATGCGCTCAGGCGTGTTGAGACTGGCACATCCGCCCAGCCCAATGACGCTTGCCAGCATGAAAATTACGGGTAAACTAGCTTTCATGTCACACCTCCATTTGCTTGAAATTCGGATCCACACCTGCTTTCGCACCCCTCTGTGGGTAGTGGTAAAACGTCGCGGCTCCCACGCCGGCTGACATTGCCTGGCCGATGCGGTTGGTGCCTCGCACCAGCCCGCCACCAATATTACTCCGCAATTTTCCGGCCGCATGACCAGCCCGCTTTGCAGGCGCGAAGGTCAAACCGGCAAGTCACCAGATTGCACGCATACGCAAGAGGCAAAAAATGGATTTGTTTGAAAACCCGATGGGCACCGATGGTTTTGAATTTGTCGAATACACCGCGCCCGACACCCAGGCGCTGGGGCGCTTGTTTGAACAGCTGGGCTTTGTGGTGGTGGCCAAACACCGCTCCAAAAATGTCTTGCTGTACAAACAGGGCGACATTCAATTCATCGTCAACGCCGAGCCGGATGGTTTTGCACAGTCGTTTGCGCGGGTTCACGGCCCGTCGGCGTGTGCGTTTGGCATTCGTGTCAAGGATGCCGCCGCCGCATTCAAACGTGCGGTCTCACTGGGCGCCAAGCCCTATACGGGCCCGGTCGGCCCGATGGAATTGAACATCCCGGCGTTGCAGGGCATCGGCGGCTCACTCCTTTACCTGATCGACCGTTACGGCGCACGCACCATTTACGATGTTGATTTTGTGCCAGTCGCAGGTGTTGATCCCAACCCCAAAGGCGTGGGACTCGAATATGTCGATCACCTGACCCACAATGTCTATGCCGGCCGCATGGACACCTGGGCGCAGTTCTATGAAAAACTTTTCAACTTCCGCGAAATCCGCTACTTCGATATCAAGGGTAAAAAAACCGGCCTGACCTCACGCGCCCTGACCAGCCCGTGCGGCAAAATCCGCATTCCGATCAACGAGCCATCCGACCGCAAATCGCAGATTCAGGAATACCTCGATGCCTACAACGGCGAGGGCATTCAACATATCGCGCTCGCTTGCCGCGATATTTATGCGACGGTGGAAGCACTGCGCGCGCGCGGCGTGAAATTTTTGGATACGCCGGATGCGTATTACGCACTCATCGACCAGCGCGTGCCCAACCACGGCGAAGATGTGGCGCGCTTGCAAAAGAATAAAATCCTCATCGACGGCGAAGGCTTGGACAAGGAATCCAACGAGGACAAACTGCTGCAAATTTTCACCGAGACGGTGATCGGCCCGATATTTTTTGAAGTGATACAGCGCAAGGGCAATGAGGGTTTTGGCGAAGGCAATTTCAAAGCGCTGTTTGAGGCGATTGAGGCGGATCAGATTGCGCGCGGGGTGTTGTAGGGTGGGCAAAGCCCACCATCGTCATAAACGGTGGGTTGCACCCACCCTTGGAAATAAATCGGCGGTTTCAAAACCCATCATGAAAAACACCACTGACAACCAACCGCACTACCAAACCGGCTTCGGCAACGAATTCGCCACTGAGGCCATCAATGGCGCATTGCCCATTGGGCGCAATTCGCCGCAGCATGTGCCCTTTGGCCTGTACGCCGAGCAGGTTTCCGGCAGCGCATTTACCGCGCCGCGCGACCACAATCTGCGTTGCTGGCAGTACCGCTTGCGGCCATCAGCGGAGCATGCGCCGTATCGGCAAATCTCCCATGGCTTGATTCGCACCGCACCCTGTCATGAGGCTGTCCCGTCGCCCAATCGGTTGCGCTGGGATGCGCAGCCGCTGCCTGCTGCGCCGACCGATTTTGTGCAGGGCCTCGCCACCCTCGCCACCAATGGCGATGCCTCGCTCCAGCACGGCATGGCGATACATCTCTACACCGCCAATTGCAGCATGACGCAATGTTTTTACAACGCCGATGGCGAGATGTTGATCGTGCCCCAACTTGGCGCGCTCACGCTAAAAACAGAATTCGGCATCATCGGTTTGCAGCCAGGCGAAATTGCGGTGATGCCGCGTGGCGTGAAATTCCGCGTCGAGTGTGATGCGCCTGATGCACCGATACGCGGCTATGTTTGTGAAAATTACGGGCAGCCGCTGCGCCTGCCGGAGTTGGGGCCCATCGGCGCCAATGGCCTAGCCAATGTCCGTGACTTTCTTACCCCTGTGGCGTGGTTTGAGGATGTCGCCCATGACACCGAAGTCATCGCCAAATTCGGCGGCAATCTGTGGACATACACCGTCAAAGGCTCGCCGCTCAATGTGGTGGCGTGGCACGGCAATTACGCGCCATACAAATACAACCTCGCCCATTTCAACGCCATCAACAGTGTGTCGTTTGACCATTGCGACCCATCGATTTTTACAGTGCTGACTTCTCCGTCTGAAACCGCCGGCACGGCGAATGTGGATGTTGTGATTTTTCCGCCGCGCTGGATGGTGGCGGAAAACACCTTCCGCCCGCCTTGGTTCCACCGCAACCTGATGAGTGAATACATGGGTTTGATTGAAGGAAAATATGACGCCAAGGCCGACGGCTTTGTGCCCGGCGGCGGCTCGCTGCACAATTGTTTTTCCGCGCACGGGCCCGATGCCGTGTCCTACCAAAAAGGCACCACGGAAACACTCGCACCGGTTTATCAAGGCAACACCCTCGCCTTCATGTTTGAAAGCCGCTATGTATTTCAACCAACCGCATTCGCCATGGCCACCCCTGCACTGCAAAATAATTACGACGCCGCATGGGCGGGGTTTGATTCCGCAAGGGTCAGCAAATGAAATTCGCCACATTCAAACATACAGGCAGCCATGACGGTGTATTGCATCTGGTTGACCGCAAATTGCAACGCGCCATCAATGTTTCCGACATCGCCCCCACCCTGCAACACGCGCTGGAACATTGGGCAACGCTTGAACGCGCACTGCTCGACGAATATGAAAGCCTGGAATGCGGCACCATTCGGCAGACCATTGATTTTGCGGCAGCACTCGAAAACGGCCAGATCTCCGCCCCCCTGCCGCGCACCCACCAGTGGCTCGATGGCTCGGCCTATCTTTCGCATGTGGAGCGGGTGCGGCGCGCGCGCGGCGACAAGGTGCCGAAAAGTTTTTATGTTGATCCGCTGATGTACCAGGGCGGCGGCGACGCCATGCTTGGTGCGCGTGATGACATCGAATGTTTGAGTGAGGATTGGGGGGTGGATCTGGAAGGCGAAGTCGGTGTCATTACGGGTGATGTCGCCATGGGCGCTTCCGCCGCCGAGTCGGCCTCTTCCGTGCGGCTCTTGGTGCTCATCAACGATGTCTCCTACCGCAAATTGATTCCGGCCGAGTTGGCGAAAGGCTTTGGTTTTGTCAACAGCAAGGGACAAAACGCGCTCTCCCCTGTTGCGGTCACACCGGACGAATTGGGTGCGGCATGGTGCGGCGCGAAGGGAGCGGGCAAGCTCGACTATCGCCTCATCTGCCACGTGCGCGACCAATGGTTCGGCAATCCGAATGCCGCCGATGACATGACCTTCTCGCTGTTTGACCTCATCGCCCACGCCGCCAAAACCCGCCCGCTCAAGGCCGGCACATTGATCGGCTCGGGCACGGTTTCCAACCACGATGTGGCAACCGGCTACGCCTGCATCATGGAAAAACGCCTGGTGGAACAAGTGGAACTGGGCGCGGCGAAGGAGGATTTTCTGCGTTTCGGTGACAGCATTGAAATCGACATGTTCGATCATCACGGCGCAACTATTTTTGGCTCAATCAAAAATCGGCTCATCGCCGCAAAAAAATAATGTCCGGCCAAACCGATCACGCGCTGCGCGGCGACTACACCCAGATCCGCCCCGACTACACGGTGGACCAGGATTACCAACGCTACACCCCGGCCGAGCAGGATTTATGGCGACGCCTCTACGCGCGCCAGTCTGCCCTGGTGCCGCAATTTGCCTGTGACGAATTCATCGACACGCTGGCCACACTGAATTTCGGTGACGGCATTCCGCGCTTTGATGCGATCAACGCCAAACTTTATCCGGCCACGCGCTGGACACTGGTGGCGGTGCCCGGCCTGCTGCCGGATGAAGTTTTTTTCACGCACCTGGCCAACCGGCGTTTTCCGGTGACCGTCTGGCTGCGCACACCGGCGGAATTTGCCTACATCGTTGAGCCGGATATTTTCCACGACTTTTTTGGCCATGTGCCGCTGTTGTTCCATCCGGTGTTTGCCGATTATCTCGAGGCCTACGGCAAGGGCGGGGTGAAGGCCAAGGGACTCAACGCGCTCGACTACCTGGCGCGGCTCTACTGGTACACGGTCGAATTCGGCCTGATTCAAACCCCCAAAGGATTGCGCACCTATGGCGCGGGCATCCTGTCATCGGCCGGCGAGCTGCCGTACTGCATCACCAGCCCGAAACCCAACCGCGTCAAGTTTGATTTGCTGCGCGTGATGCAATCGAAGTACAAGATCGACTCGTTCCAGGAAACCTATTTTGTGATCGACAGTTTCCAGGAATTATTCGAGGCCACCGCCCCGGATTTCACGCCGCATTACGCAGCACTTGCCGCACGCAAGGATTTGGCCGCGAATGAAATCACGGCGCAGGATAAACTAATCAAAGTGCAATAACGGCAAGGCGTTCCAGCCATTATTGGCTGAAGACCCGCTTACCCCGGTGGCTTTGTATCAATGAATTCCTGGCGCAATTCCATGCGAGAAACCCATGCGGCCAATCCAGGATAGGTCTCGCGCCAATTCACCTCCGGCATGCGAAACGACACCCACAACAATCCGCATGCCAGCGAAATGTCGGCCAGTGAAAATACATCACCATGGCAAAATTTCCGTTCACCGAGCTCACGCGCCGCAGTCGCTATGGCACATTCGAGCTTGCCGAACTGGCGCGTGATCCAATCCTGGCTTTGCTGTGTTGGCGGACGTTTGCGCTCCAGGAAAATGGCGATGCCAGCGTCGGCAATGCCATCGCCCAGCGCTTCCCAACGCTTGACCATGGCGCGGCCCTGCCGCCAGGGCCGCGCGTACCGCCGTGCTGGAAATGCGCACACCGCCATGCGTCACG
>JANPNJ010000322.1:0-6447 GCA_031427395.1 Burkholderiales bacterium | reverse complement strand
CATCCACATCGGGCCCGGCGAAACCCAACGCCTCGACATCAAACTGGTGAAACTGCCGATACCGCCCCTTTTGCGGACGCTCATGGCGAAACATCGGCCCCCAGGTCCAGATGCGTTTGGGGCCGTCATACAAAATATTGTGTTCAATCGCGGCGCGCACCAGGCCAGCGGTGGCTTCCGGGCGCAAGGTGAGTTTTTCACCATTCATGCCGTCTTCAAAGGAATACATTTCCTTTTCAACGATGTCGGTCACTTCCCCTATTGAGCGCACAAACAAGGCGGTGGGCTCGACAATCGGCGTACGCATGAGGCGATAACCGTACTGCTCGAACACCTCGCGCACGGTATCTTCAAAAAATTGCCAAAGTGGGGCGTCGGCCGGCAGCAGGTCGTTCATGCCGCGCACGGCTTGCAGGGTCGTCATAGGATTTGGATTGCTCAATACGGACAGGCGGCGGACAGAAAAATACGTCCGGGGCATGATTTTACAGGGGTTTTCAGGCGCAACCGGATTGGCACGGAAAAAGCATCTGCTTACAAAGTATTGGTCGGCTGTTTTTCCCGGCCACCCGTTTAACCGGCAAACCTATTAGAATTTCTCCCAGCAATGGTTTGCAGTTTTTCTGTCCCTGCCACGCATAAAGAGGTCAACAATGAACGTCTGTACCCAATCATTTGGCTTGCCCGCCCCACGCATCTCCCGCGCCTCCCGCACCTGCAGGGCAATGTTTTTTACTCTCGCCTTGGGGCTCGTGGCCGCAGCCCTGATGCCCGCTGTGGCGGCCACCACCCAGGTGCAGGGTGAACCCTCCAAAGCCGCAAAAGCCACACAAAAATCCCTGTTGGAAACCAGCTTCCGCGCCGAGCTTGATGCCTTCGCGCCGACCGTCACCTTTTTTGCGCTAGATCCCGACCGCATTGAACATGCCAAAACAGCCAACATCGGCAAATTCCGCAAGGCGCTGCAAATCGGCATCACCCAGCAGATCCAGGACGAAGCCTTCAGCCCCGCCACCCCGGCGATGGCCTGGCGCGATGTCAAGGCGGGCAATGCCATTATTGGCCGAGCCGCGCAGCTCAAGGTGCGCTCGCCCGGTGCCATGGCAACCCGGGTGGCGATTCGCGCGGTGAATCTGCCTGCCGACGCGGAATTGCGTCTTGCCGGGTCGGATGCCCCCACCAACGTCATTCACCACGTCAACAGCAACGATGTGCTGACCCTGCTTGACGACGAAAAACGCCACTGGACACCCATGACCGATGGCGATACGCAGATCATTGAAGTGTTTGTGCCCCACAACCAATTTGCTTCGGACATCAGCGTCATAGTGGATGCGATTTCACATATTTTTGCCACGCCCAAGGACAACTACAAGGCGGCGACGCAAACCAAGAATCATCCGGCGGGCTCCTGCGAAGTGGATGCCATTTGTCCGGTGCAAACCGCCGGTTATGTCAACGCCAAAAACGCGGTGGCACACATGCAATATCAGGCCAATTGCGGCTCGGGCGGCGCGCTGGCAACGTGCATTTGCACCGGCACCTTGCTCAACGACACCGACACCACCACCCAGGTGCCGTATTTTTACAGTGCCAGCCATTGCATGAGCACCCAAACCCAGGCCAACACGCTCAACACCTACTGGCATTTTGACAACCCGGTGTGCGGGCAGGCGAGCGATATTGCCCGCAGCCAGGCGACCATACTCACCCGCGGCGCGCAATTGCTTTATGCCGACCTGAACACCGATGTGCTGTTGCTGCGTCTGAATGGCACCCCGCCACCCACATCGTTTTTTGCCGGCTGGAACGCCGCCATCATGCTTGGTGCGGCACCCGTCAGCATCATTCACCATCCGGCTGGCGACCCGAAAAAAATCACCCTCGGCCAGACCCTCACCAATCCCTTCAGCATTTTGTCCAATCAGGGCAATGCCTCATTTATCACGGTTACCTACACCAGCGGGGTGACCGAAGGCGGCAGCTCGGGCAGCGGCGTGTTTACCATCAACGCCGGCAATTATTTTTTGCGCGGCGGCCTGCTCGGCGGGCCGTCGAGCTGCGCCACCGCCAACGACATCACCAATCCATCCAACCGCGATCATTACTCGCGTTTTGATCTGGCCTACCCCTCGCTGAGCCAGTGGCTCACCTCCACTCTCGGCCCCTTGTCGACACGCGGCGGCATTGATATTGATGGCACCAACAAAAGCGTGCTGCTGGTGAGCAACACCACCGGTGCCATGCAGAGCGGCAGACTGGTCAATAATGCCTTTGTCTGGACCACACAGGCGCATCCTGGGCAGGAATTCCGTCTGCTGGGTGCCGTCGATTTTTCCTGGGCTGGCCGCTCGGATCTGGCATTCCTCAACACCGTTTTCCTGGATGCATCCGGCCGGGGCGAGGCGCGCTTTTTGCGGAATTTCAATCCCAATATCAATCAATTCATGCGTCTGGTGAAACCAGAATGGGATGTGCAGGCGGTGGGCGATCTCGATGGTGACGGCTTTGGCGACCTGGTGTGGCGCTTCCGCGGCCAAAGCCCGAATATCGATGACCAGGGTGTGTCGTATATCTGGTTCTCCAACGGCACCACGGTTAACCAGGTGAGAAAGCGCGGCGGCGCACCGCTGGTGTGGACACTGCTGGGCGCGGCCGATGTGGACGGCAACGGCGCGGCGGACATGTTTTATGTCAGCCCGCAAAACGCCATTCGGGTGTTGATGGCAACACCTGGCCGCACCTGCGCCAATCTGTCCGGCGGCAACCTCGCGGCAGGTTTTGCCGCACTCAAGGTCGCGGATTTCACCAGCAACCGCCGTGGCGATATTTTTGCCAGAAACGCCACCACCGGTGCCATCCAGATCATTGCCTTCAACGGCACAGGACTGACACTTCCCCCCTACGCAGGGGCACCCGATGACCCCAATGCGTCATGCACTTCCAGCACCCTGTCGGTGACGCAGTCGGCGCTTTATGCGTTCACCTCCGACCCAACCTGGACAGTCTATGCCACCGGCGATTTCGACGGCGATGGCATTTTTGACATTGTGTTCCGCCGCCCGGACAACCAACTGGTGGTGTGGCTGATGAATGCGGCAGGTAGCGCGCCGACTGTCATCAACGCAGGTGCAGCACCCACCAATTTCAGCCCGTTTCCGCTGCAATAGCAAAACCCCGTCATCCCGGCGTAGGCCGGGATCCAGCGGCGTCCAAGCTATTGACACTACAAAAGGACTGGATTCCGGCCCCCGGCTTTAAGCATGCCGGGGCAGGCGCCGCCGGAATGACTAAATTTGCAGGTTATTGGAGCTATCTAATTACAACAACTAAGCGGGGCGCGCGGTTTCAGGCATAAATGTCTGAAATCGCCCGCCCCGACTTGTATTTATAACTTCATGCCACCTGTTTGATGGCAATCTCTTTTTTGCGCGATGCCGATTTGCGTGCCATGCCCGGCGCGTAGTTTTTTGCCACATAGTCGTCCACCAGCGCCTGGAATTCTTCGGCGATGTGGTCTCCCTTGAGCGTGACGGCTTTTTCGCCGTCAATGTACACCGGTGCCACCGGCCGCTCGCCCGAGCCCGGCAGGGAAATGCCAATATTGGCGAGCTTGGATTCGCCGGGGCCGTTGACCACACAGCCCATCACCGCGACGTGCATTTCCTCAACCCCCGGATATTGCGATTTCCACACCAACATCTGGTTGCGCAGATAAGTTTGAATCTTGTCGGCCAATTCCTGAAAATAAGTGCTGGTGGTGCGTCCGCAACCGGGGCAGGCCACCACCATCGGCGTGAACGCGCGCAAGCCCATGGTCTGCAAAATTTCCTGGGCAACAATGACTTCGCGGGTGCGGTCGCCGCCCGGCTCGGGGGTGAGCGAGATGCGGATGGTGTCGCCGATGCCCTCCTGCAGCAACACCGCCAGCGCGGCGGTGGAGGCGACAATGCCCTTGGAGCCCATGCCGGCTTCGGTCAGCCCCAGATGCAGCGGGTAATCACAGCGACGCGCCAGATCACGATACACGGCGATCAGATCCTGCACCGCGCTGACTTTGCACGAGAGCGTGATCATGTCACCAGCCAAGCCCAGCGCCTCGGCACGCGCCGCACTCTCGAGCGCCGAAACAATGAGTGCCTCGCGCATCACCGCATCGGCTTCTTTGGGTGACGCCAGGGCGGCGTTGGCGTCCATCATGCGGGCCATCAGCTCCGGGTCGAGCGAGCCCCAGTTGACACCGATGCGCACCGGCTTGTTGTACTTGATGGCGGCTTGGATCATCGCGCCGAATTGGTCGTCGCGCCTGCTGCCCTGGCCGACGTTGCCCGGATTGATGCGCAGCTTCGCCAACGCCTCGGCACATTCGGGCACCTCGGTCAGGAGCTTGTGGCCGTTGAAATGAAAGTCGCCAACCAGGGGCGTATTGACCCCCATGGCATCAAGCCCCGCGCGAATATGCGGCACCGCGCGCGCGGCGGCCAGGGTATTGACGGTGATGCGCACCACTTCCGAGCCGGCGCGCGCCAAGGCCGCCACCTGGGTAATGGTTGCGGCAATATCCTCAGTGTCGGTATTGGTCATCGACTGCACCATGATCGGCGCGCCGCCGCCGACCAGCACATGGCCGATTTTGACTTGCCGCGATTTCCGGCGGGGAATGGGATTGTCGGTGCTCATCTGTGGGCTTGAATGTTGGCAGTGCAGACTACTTGACGGTGACTCTTGCCACCGTGCTGTTGGCGGGGATGTGCGGCTTCAAGTCAAATTCGCGGCCGTTGTACGCCATGCGGGTGACGCTGCTGTTGCCCACCACAATGGCAAAGGGCCCGCGCCCGGAAACCTCATCAAAATCTCCCGTGTTATAACGCCGCGACAAAATGGTGCGGCCCGTGCCGTCCACCACTTCAACCCATGATGGCCCGGAAAATGTAAAACCGATCTGGCCGGTGTCACCAGGTCGCCTGACCGCCTTGACCGCATCTGTGGCAGAGACGGACGGCGCAACCGGGGCGACCGTTGCCGCGACTGCCGGTGGCGAATCAATGCCTGCGGGAGCAGGGGCTGTCGGCAATGGTGTGGACGTGATTGCCTCAACCGGCGCACTCGACACACTCGGCACACTTGGATCAGCCTGACTGATGGTCGGCTGCAACACAGGCTGCACCATGACCGCTTCTGCCCGGGCGGGAGGCTTCGGCCTGCCGCCCTCGGCCAGATGCGGGCGCACAAATTGCCACCAGTACCATGCCGCCGCCGCCAACAACACCAGCACACCAAAGATGGCGAGCGCGCGCATTTTCGGTGTTGACCATGCCTCGCTGCTTGAGGCGAGATTGACCGGCACCGCAGCAGTCGGGGCAACCACTTTGGTCGCATCCACCGCCGCACCTTCGGTGTGGGTTCGCTCCAGAATCGCCAGTGCGGCATCACCGTCCACGCCGACAACCTTGGCGTAATTGCGGATGAATCCGCGCAAAAAAATGCCCTGCGGCAGCGCCGCGTAATCGGCGCGTTCAATGGCGTCGATTTGTTTGCTGCCCATGCGCAGGCGGTTGGCGACTTCGGCGATGGAGAATCCGGCGGACTCGCGTGCCGCCCGCAGCAATTCGCCCACCGATTCCGGCTCATGCGGCTCCGCTTCGGGATTGGTCAGCATGAAGTTGCTGCCCATCACCGCATCCGGCGCGGGCATCCCAGGGTGGGGATCGCGGCTTTCGGAAAGATTGGCGGAAGTGTGATTGGCTGACATGCGGGTTGCCTGTGAAGTGGGGCGATGGCGGGTCTAGCGGGAGAGGGCGTCACGCGCCTGTGGCGAATCGGGAAACCGCCGCCGCAACTGCGCAATGTATCCCGCCTCGGCGTTGCGATCCCCCATGGCCCGCGAAATTTTTGCGCCCAGCACCAGGCCGTTGATGTCGGGCTCCCGCACCAAGGCACTGAAACGCGAAAACTGGGCATCGGCTTCCTTGTAACGCGCCTGTGAAAATGCGATATCGGCCAATTCAAGCATTGCCGCCGCCATTCTCGGGTCACGCACCAGCGCGGCACGCAGGTTGGTCTCGGCGGCATCGGTGTCGCCTGCCCGCCGCGCGCACACGCCGCTGTTGTACAGGGCAAGCTCCGGCGTGGTGTAGAGCGGATTGCGCAACGCCTGGCTGAAATAGGTCAATGACCGTTTTGGATCCTGCCGCTGGCAGATGAACCAGCCGTAATTGTTGAGGCTGTCGGAGTCCCCCGGCGCGATGCGGATGGCCTGCTTGAACGCGGCCTCGGCCTTCACATCCTCGCCCAATTTCATGTGAATGAGCGCCAGCATGTTGTGGGCCGGCGCATAGGCGGTGTGGGCGGCAATGGCCTGCTGCGCGGCCTCCAGGGCGGTGGCCATGCGCCCCATACGGAAATATTCGCCAGATCGCTCGGTGTGGATTTGCGCACGCTGTTGCG
>JANPNJ010000321.1:0-1881 GCA_031427395.1 Burkholderiales bacterium | reverse complement strand
ATGCCCCGGCAGTGCGCGGATCGCCACCAGCGCAGGCATGACACGGCTCGGCGGCCCGGGTGAGTTGGGATACTTCGGATGCCCCACAATGCGCAGCAAGCCGTTTTCGGTGATGGGACATGTCGCAAAATTTTTCTTGCCGGCACCTGCAAACCATGCGTGCGCCTGATCATGCTGAAGGTGCGCCGGATCGACGAGCGCAATGAGCACATTGACATCAAGCAAATAGGTGGTCACGCCTGCTCATCCCGCAATTGATTGACCAACTCAAGGGTGACGGGGGTCGAATCGGCGCGATACGGCAACAGCGGCACGCCATTGCGCTTGGTGTGTTTGGTGGGTGCGCCGCGCGCGAGCCCCCGCCGCGCCAACGAGGAAACAATTTCCCCGATGGTCTTTTTCTCACGCTCGGCCAGGTGTTTCGCCGCGGCAAATATGTCGTCATCAATGGCCAGTGTGGTTCGCATGGTGGGGCTTTGTGGTAAGTGATGCAAAACATCATACATCAGGCATCACGGACTGGCAAGCACCTGCAAACAGCGCAACAAACCAGGCTTGCGGCCTGCCGCCCAGCGCGATATATTGCCAATGCGGGAACACAGACTCCCGTTGCGCCATGCAAGACGGTGTCCCGTCCAAGTCTGCCTTTTCTTTTTATCGAGGACATGACATGGACACCCTGACACGTTTTATTTCCGCGCCCGCACTGGCCACCCGCATGGGATGCGCACAACAACCTTTGCTGGTGGACGTACGGCGGCACGAAGCCTTCTCCGCCGATATGCGCATGATCGCCGGGGCAACCTGGCGTGATCCATTTGCCATTGATGGTTGGCTGAAATTTTTGCCGCGCCACCGCGAAGTGGTGGTGTATTGTGTGCATGGTCATGAAATCAGCCAAAACGCCTGCCAGGCCTTGCGTGCGGCGAACATCAATGCGTTTGCGCTCACTGGCGGCATGCAGGCGTGGCAGGCCAACGCTGGCATGACCATCCGGAAAAACGCTGCACTGTCGATTCCATCCGCGCCCAATGTGCCGAGCCGGTGGATCACACGCGAACGCCCGAAGATTGACCGCGTCGCCTGCCCGTGGCTGATTCGGCGCTTCATTGATCCCTGCGCCGAATTTTTGTACGTTCCCGCCACAGATGTCCTGACCCGTGCAAAGACAGACAACGCCATTGCCTACGATGTCCCTGGCGTCACGTTCACCCATCGCGGCGACCATGGCGAGCGTTGCAGTTTTGATGCGCTCATGGAAGATTTTGAAATGCATGACAGCGCACTGCATCAATTGGCGTCCATCGTGCGTGGTGCCGACACCGGACAAATCGGTCTCACGCCGCAATCACACGGCCTGCTGGCGATTTCAATCGGGTTGTCCGCCTTGCATCACAACGATCACGACATGCTCGACCAAGGGATGGTCATGTACGACGCACTGTATGCCTGGCTGAAAACCGCGCATGCCGAAATCCACAACGCCGATTTGTTCAAGGAAAAAACGTGAGCCATATTTCACGCGCCGAGGCCTTCCGTTTCTGGCTGAAACTCGGCTTCATTTCCTTCGGCGGCCCGGCCGGGCAAATCGCCATCATGCACCGCGAATTGGTAGAGCTGCGGTGCTGGATTTCCGAGAAACGATTTTTGCATGCGCTCAATTACTGCATGGTGCTGCCTGGCCCCGAGGCGCAGCAGCTTGCCACTTATCTGGGCTGGCTGATGCACGGCACGGTCGGCGGCATTGTTGCGGGCGTGCTGTTTGTGCTGCCTTCGCTGGTGATTCTGGTGGCGTTGTCGTGGGTCTATGTGACCTTCGGCGAGATACCGATTGTGCAGGGCATTTTTTATGGCATCAAGCCGGCGGTCACGGCGATTGTG
>JANPNJ010000320.1:0-3013 GCA_031427395.1 Burkholderiales bacterium | reverse complement strand
TGATTTTCCAGCGGCGTGCCCGACAGGCACAGCCGGTGTTGCGCGTTCAAGGTGCAGGCGATTTGCGCGGCCTTGGTTTTGGGGTTTTTGATGTTTTGCGCCTCATCCAGAATCACGCTGTGCCAATGCTGTTTTTTCAGCAGTTTTTCATCACGGTTGAGCAGCGCATAGGTGGTCAGCACCATGTCGGCATCACTGAATTTGTCGTGGACATGATGACGGTCGCCGCCGTGCGAAATGAGCACCCGCAAGCTGGGCGCAAACCGCGCCGCCTCACTTGCCCAGGTATTCATGAGGCTGGTGGGGGCAACCACCAACACCGGTTGCAACAGACGGCCGGCATTTTTTTCGGTCAGGACATGCGCCAGGGTTTGCACCGTTTTGCCGAGCCCCATGTCATCGGCCAGCACACCGGCCAATTCATATTCGCGCAAAAATTGCAGCCAGGCGAGTCCTTCTTGTTGATAGGTGCGGAGTGTGGCGTGAAAGTTTGTCGGCGTGGCCACCGGTGCAATGCCCACAAAACGCCCCATGCGGCGGCCCATTTCACGCAGCCGCTCCCCGCCCACCCAGCGCATTTGCAGCGCCTGTTCCATGTCCACCAGCCGTGCGGCGTCGAGCTTGGACAGGCGCACCTGTTTGCCGGACGGGTCGCGCATGTAGAGCTCATACAGCGCCGAAAAAATCGGCTTGATGCGCCCCAGCGGCAGGGCGACGCGTTTGCCGTCCGGCAGCGACACCACCACTTTTTCATCATCCGGGCGGGCTTGCAAACCGGCGCTTTGCCATTGCCTCGGCGACTGCTGGATCAGCTTCACGAGTATGGGGATCAGGCTGACTTTTTTGCCTTCGACCTCAATGCCAATTTCCAGATCAAACCAGTTGGATTTGGATTCCTCGATGTCGGCATACCAATCGTCGATGTCGATCAGGTTGAAGCGGAACGCCGGCAGCACGTTGACACGCCAGCCCGCCGCACGCAATGCGGGCACACTGTGTTCGACAAAGTGCGTCCAGTGTTGCAGTGCCGCGCTTTCGTTGGCGGGATTGGGAAACACCATGGCATGACGCAATTCAGATGACAGCCCGCGGGCAAACACCTGTTCCGCCGCCACCATGCCGTAACCGCGCAGCATATCGCGCGCTGCTTGTTCGACTTCAGTGTTGCGGCTGATCCTGAGCAATTGGCCGGCTTCCATCCGCGTGATCTCGGTGGTGTGGCTGTCGCTGACCAATTCGCCCCGATAGTCAAATTGCAGCCAGGCATGGTCAAACGGCATGGCACTGTAGCGCCAGGTGTATTTGTCCTGCAGGTGTTCGATGTTGGTGCCAATGGTCAAAACCGGGGTGGGTGCAAAATGCGCCAGCACAGTTTCCGGCAGCACCTCGGGTACGCCGGTCAAATGCTGCAAATGCCGCACCTGCAATTCACGCGCAATGCGTTCCACCATTTTCGCGGGCAACAAGGGCGAAGCCGCCAGCGTTGCCGCCACAGACGGGGCCAGTGTGGTTTCAATCAGGCCGCATTCCCCGCTGGCGGTGTCGATATAAACCGGCGGGATGCACGGCAAAATCACACTGGCCGGCGGCGTGGTGACGAGTGTCGGGCGTTGATCGCCGTTGCTGTGTCTTTCCCATTGGCAGATGCCCGGTCGCGGGGCGCCCTGTGAAAGCGGCGCGGTCGGCGGTTTCAGCCAAAATGCGCGCCCGGTCGCCAGGATTTCCAATACCAGATCAGCGCTGGCAGCTTGCAGCGGATAACGTGTGCTGTGCATGTTGTCGGGCAACAACTGCAATTGGCGGAAAATCCGCAGATCGTGCGCATGAACAAATTTGGGTGTGTTGTGACTGCGTGCCTTGTCAATACTGCGGTAATGGTTGATGCTGCCGTAATCGCCGGATTTATTCAGCCGTGCCTGATAGACATCGAGCATCAGGGTGTGGCTTTGGTCGGGATGGACGGGGGCAATGGCGTACAAAATCCGCTGCGCCACGGTTTCGGGCCAGGCATCATTTTCCAGCTCCTGGGAGCGAGACAGGGTGGTGATCCAGGTCTCGATATCGTGCGGCAGCGGCGCGGGCTGGGGCGGCATGCGGGCGGTGTTTTTTGCTGTTTTGGCCACCGATTTGGCCGCCGCTTTGGCCACTGGCGGCGCATCAGCGGCCAGATCAGCGCCGACGGCGATGATGACCGCGACAACGTGTTTGCAGTTGTATCCGACCGGGCAGGTGCATTCGCCTTCGATCATGTCGTTGTCGATTTCGATGGATTGTTTATAGCGGTTGCCGTGTGAACCCTCCACAGCCGATTTGATGGTGCCGCCGTTCTTGTTCCGCTCAAGCCATTTCCACTTGTGCACCATGCCCTGATTGGCATAGGCCTCGCCACGCGCAACGGTGGCGGCATCGAAATTTTTTCGCAGCAGTTTTTTTTGGTCAAACATGGTCATGGAATGATGGAATGGCGCGGGCAATTTTATGTGGCAAACCGTGCATTATCCGTGGGGCAAGACCATGCCCGCAAGTGCGGCAAATATTTTTTGCGCGGATGTCGTTGCGGCGCAAGATAGAATGGTGCGGCAAACACGGCGTGTTGCCACATAAAACTGAAAAACACCAATGCCAGCAAGGCTTTTCAGTCTGTTTTGCCTCAAAACGCCCGACTATAAACGACTTTCACAGTAATTTCGCCTTGTCCCCCGCCCCAGCACATTCGCACGCTCACCACCACACGCCGCGCTGGTTATTGGCGCTGTTGCTGGCGGGGCTCGCCATGCTGGGACCGTTTGCCATTGACACCTACATCCCGGCATTCATCGGCATGGGGCGCGATTTGCAGGCGTCCACTTTGCAAATGCAGCAGACCCTGTCGGTGTATCTGGCAGCCTTTGCCTTCATGTTTTTGTTTCATGGCGCGCTGTCCGACAGCTTTGGCAGAAAGCCCGTCATCATCGCGGGGCTGATTGGTTTTTTTATTGGCTCCGTCGGCTGCGCCTTGTCGAACGATGTCGGC
>JANPNJ010000319.1:0-7622 GCA_031427395.1 Burkholderiales bacterium | reverse complement strand
GACCTGGTGGTGGTCAACACCTGTGGCTTTATTGATTCGGCGGTGCAGGAGTCGCTCGATGCCATCGGCGAAGCCTTGGCGGAAAACGGCAAGGTGATTGTCACCGGCTGTTTGGGTGCCAAAGCGGGTGCGGGAGGCGACAACCTGGTCAAACAAATTCATCCAAAAGTGTTGGCGGTCACGGGCCCCCACGCCAAAGATGAGGTGATGGGGCATGTTCACGCCCACTTGCCGCAGCCGCATGATCCGTTCATTGATCTGGTGCCCCCGGCCGGCATCAAGCTCACGCCAAAACACTATGCGTACCTGAAAATTTCCGAAGGCTGCAATCACCGCTGCACCTTTTGCATCATTCCCTCAATGCGCGGCGACCTGGTGTCGCGGCCCATCGGCAGCGTGTTGCAGGAAGCCGAAAATCTCGTCAAATCAGGTGTGCGTGAATTGTTGGTGGTGTCGCAGGACACCAGTGCCTACGGGGTGGACATCAAATACCGCACCGGTTTCTGGAACGGCAAGCCGGTGAAAACCCGCATGACCGAAATGTGCGAGGCAATGGGCTCGCTCGGCGCATGGGTGCGGCTGCACTATGTGTATCCGTATCCGCATGTGGATGAAATCATTCCGCTGATGAGTGAGGGCAAAATTTTGCCGTATCTGGATATTCCGTTCCAGCACGCCAACACACGCATTCTGAAAGCCATGAAACGCCCGGCGGCCACCGAAAAAACACTGGAGCGGATACAAGCGTGGCGCAGGATATGTCCCGACATCACCATTCGCTCCACATTTATCGCCGGGTTTCCCGGCGAGACCGAAGCGGAGTTTCAGGAGCTGCTGGATTTTTTGCAGGAAGCGCAATTGGACAGGGTGGGCTGTTTTGCCTATTCGGCGGTCGAAGGGGCCAAGGCGAATGTGTTGGCCGACCATGTGCCCGAAGAATTGAAACAGGAACGCGTGGCGCGTTTCATGGCGGTGCAGGCTTTGATCAGCGCCGCCAAGTTGCGAAACAAAATCGGTTTGACGATGGATGTGCTGATCGACACCGTGAGCAAGGGTGGCGCTATTGGACGCAGCAAGGCGGACGCCCCGGAAATTGACGGGCAAGTGGAGATACACGGCAAACACCAATACGCGCCGGGAGACTTTGCGAAAGTGAAAATCACCTCCGCCACCGCGCACGATTTGGTGGCTGATTGGGTGTGAATAATTTGTGCAGAAAAATCACCGGACAAAAATGACCCCATCCCTTCGCTCAGGCGGCCAAATACTGGTTGATCAACTCAAAATACACGGCGCGGACTTAGCGTTTTGTGTGCCCGGCGAAAGTTATCTGCCGGTGCTGGATGCGCTGCATACCCACCGCGACCGCATCAAACTCATCACCTGCCGCCACGAGAGCGGAGCGGCCAACATGGCCGATGCCTACGGCAAAATGACCGGCAAACCGGGGCTGTGTTTTGTCACGCGCAGGCCGGGTGCCACCAATGCCTCCATCGGAGTCCACACCGCCTTTCAGGATTCGACACCGATGATTTTATTTATCGGCCAGGTGGGCAGTGATTTTGTCGAGCGAGAGGCGTTTCAGGAAATAGACTACCGCCGCATGTTCGGCCAGATGGCCAAGTGGGTCGCGCAGATAGATCGCGCCGATCGTTTGCCGGAATTCATTGCGCGCGCGTATCAGGTGGCCACCGCCGGGCGCATGGGGCCGGTGGTGCTGGCGCTGCCGGAGGATATGTTGTCTAGCATTGTGGCTGTGGCAGATGCCAAACCTTGGCAGCGTATTGGCATATCGCCCGGAGAACCAGCACTGGCGCGGCTTTCCACGATGTTGCAGAATGCCGAGCGGCCATTGGTGATTGCCGGTGGCACGGGATGGGATGGCGCATCTTGCGCCGATTTGCAGCAATTCATCGAGACCCAGCAATTGCCCGTCGGCTGCGCGTTTCGTTATCAGGATGTGTTTGACAACGACCACGCGCAGTACGCCGGGGATGTTGGCATCGGCATCAACCCGGCACTCGCCGCCCGCATCAAAGCTGCCGATCTGCTGATCGCCATCGGCCCGCGTTTGGGTGAAATGACCACCGGCGGCTACGACCTCATCCACGCGCCTGTTCCCGCAATGAAGCTCGTGCATATCCATGCCGGTGCGGAAGAATTGGGTCGTGTGTACCAGGCCGATTTGATGATCAACGCCACCATGCCGGAAATGGCGCGCGCGCTGGCTTTGTTGCCGCGATTGACGCAAGCGGGCATCGAGTCGCACGCGCGTGATGCCAACACCGACTATCAGGCATGGCAAGGCCGGAAGGAAACACCCGGCAACGTGCAAATGTGGGAAGTGATGCAGGAATTGGAGCGGGTGTTGCCAAAAAACGCCATCCTCAGCAATGGCGCGGGCAACTATGCGACTTGGCTGCATCGCTTTCATCGCTACCACACGCACGCAGGCTTTCGCACCCAACTCGCCCCGACTTCCGGTGCCATGGGCTACGGCGTGCCTGCCGCCATCGCCGCCAAGGCAATGCATCCAGAGCGGGTGGCGATCGCCTTTGCCGGTGACGGCTGTTTTCTGATGACGGGGCAGGAGTTGGCGACCGCGATGCACCACCAACTGAATGTCATCATCATAGTAGTCAACAACAACATGTACGGCACAATTCGCATGCATCAGGAACGCGAATTTCCCGGCAGCGTACATGGCACGTCCCTCACCAACCCCGACTTCGCCGCCTACGCCCGTTCGTTTGGCGCCCATGGTGAAGTGGTGGAGAACACAGCCGAATTTGCGGCGGCGTTTGCGCGTGCCCGCAATGCCGGCAAACCGGCGCTGATTGAAATTCGCATCGATGCCGAGGCTATTTCACCAAACACCACATTGCAGGCGATTCGCGATGACGCTGTGTTGGGCAAGGCTCGATAGTTCAGTCATGGCGCAATTTTCGAACATCACCAATGCCAGTCGGTCCGAGGCAAGGGTTTATGCGTGAGCTGCTTTTATCGCTATCAATTTTGTGTACGGCAAGTCTAATTGTGTGGCTGTTTTTTGCTATGGCAGCATTACGCACTCTGCGCGCACTAGGGGCTCCTGTCACCCATTGGTGGACAGTGTTTCTTACGCCAATCGGTTACCATCCCGCAATTTTCAGTCTTCTATATTTGTTGCGCGGCCAGTACCGCAAGGACACGACCAAGCCAATTCCGGTCCATATTGAGCGCACTCGGTCCGTCGGACGAGTGATTGTTGTGGCTTGGTTTGTTGTGACGCCAATCGTTTGTTTGTTGTGGTTTGCACGTGTAGTCTGACTCATTGCTCAAGCGGGCACTGTGAAGAACGCCTCGCGTGGCCAGTTTGCCTGGTGAATGAGGAGGCAGAAATAACACCTTTGAGAAAAGTGTGAATTCGATTGCAAGGTTTGACTGTTCAGAACCAGCCGCAAGTCGCTAAGTCCACCGAGACAACGGTGAACATATCCCAACAGTTACATCTCGTAATGGTCAGATGGCTTTTTTGAGAGTTTCGTTAAAAAAATTCAATGTCCACCTCTTCTTACTTCATCCTGTATGTTGCCGATCAACAGCGCAGCACTGACTTTTTTTCAGCCGTGTTGGGCATGGCGCCGAGACTACATGTTGTGGGAATGACCGAATACGACTTGCCAGGCGGAGGCGTACTTGGACTGATGCCAGAGGACGGGATACGCAAACTGTTGGGCAACGCGCTGCCGGATCCCGCCCGGGCGCGGGGTGTGCCGCGCTGTGAGATTTACCTGGTTGTGCCGGAACCGGACGCGTTTCACGTCCGCGCGATTGCGGCTGGTGCCAGGGAGTTGAGCCCAATGCAGACGCGTAATTGGGGTCATGCCGTGGCGTATTCACTCGACATTGATGGCCATGTCCTTGCCTTCGCGGCGCAACTTTAGGCGATTGGATCAACAAGTACAAATTCTGCTGCCGCCTTTGGTGGACAAATGGCTCCCGGAGCAACATCTGGCCAGCAACCACAATCGCCGCGTGGCGCATCCGACATTTTTTGTGTCGTATTTATTTCGCCACATCCCCCGCCCGCAATTGCGGAAACAAAATCACGTCGCGGATTGACGGTGAATCAGTGAGCAGCATCACCAGCCGGTCAATGCCGATGCCTTCGCCGGCGGTGGGCGGCATGCCGTATTCGAGTGCGCGCACAAAATCGGCGTCGTAGTGCATGGCTTCTTCGTCGCCGCCTTCTTTGGCTTGTACTTGTTCCATGAAGCGCGCGGCCTGGTCCTCGGCGTCGTTTAACTCTGAAAAACCATTGGCGATTTCGCGGCCGGCGATGAACAGCTCAAAGCGGTCGGTGATCGCCGGGTTGTGGTCATTGCGGCGTGCGAGTGGTGATACTTCGGCCGGGTAGTCCACAATAAATGTCGGCTGGATCAGTTTGGCTTCGGCAGTTTCTTCGAACAGCTTTAATTGCAGTGTGCCGATGGTGTCATTGGCTTTGACCTGGGCATGGTGTTTGTTGCACAACGCCACCAGCGTTGCCCGGTCGTTGAAGTCCGCGTCAGTGTATTGTGGAAAATATTTCACCACGGCTTGCGGCATGGTCAGGCGGTCGAAGGTCTTGCCAAAATCAATTGGCATGCCCTGGTAATCAATCAGGGTCTTGCCCAGCACCTTCATCGCCACAGCGCGGAACATGTCCTCGGTGAATTGCATCAGATGATGAAAATCGCGCCAGGCGATATAGAACTCCATCATGGTGAATTCGGGATTGTGGCGGACACTCATGCCTTCGTTGCGGAAATTGCGGTTGATCTCAAACACGCGCTCAAAGCCGCCGACCACCAGGCGCTTCAGGTAAAGCTCAGGTGCAATACGCAGATACAGTTGCATATCGAGCGTGTTGTGGTGCGTGATGAATGGCTTGGCGGCGGCACCACCGGGGATCGGGTGCATCATCGGTGTTTCGACTTCGAGATAGCCCGCGTCAACCATGAAGTTGCGGATTTCGGCGACGATTTTGGAGCGCGTCTCGAAAGTGCGCTTGACCTCCGGGTTGACCATCAGATCAACATAGCGCATGCGGTAGCGTTGTTCGGTGTCGGTCAGGCCGTGGAATTTTTCCGGCAGCGGCCGCAACGATTTGGTGATTAACTGCACCGCTGACACATTGACCGACAACTCGCCGGTTTTGGTTTTGAACATCGCCCCTTCGGCGCCAACAATGTCACCGAGATCGTAATGTTTGAATTCTTCAAGCGCAGCCTCACCCACGCCTTCGAGGTTGACATAAAGCTGAATGCGGCCAGAGGCATCCTGGATGGTGGCGAAGGATGCTTTGCCCATCACCCGTTTCAACATGATGCGGCCGGCGACGGTTACCTTCGGCGTTTTTTTCGCTTCTAACTCTTCTTTGTTGAAATTGCCATAACTCGCGTGCAGATCCAGCGCATTGTTCTCCGGGCGGAAATCATTTGGGAAAGCATGGCCGCCGGTTTTTTCACGGATGGCGGCGAGCTTCTGGCGGCGCTCAGCGATGACGTGGTTTTCGTCGATGGCGGGGGAGGGGGTGGTGGGGTCGGTCATGTTGGGCTTTCGGGGTGTTCGGTATTGCGTTAATCGCTGCCAAAATTATGTCATTCCGACAGAGCACAGTTTTATCGTGCTTTGATGCATCTCATCTGCTGCCTAATTGTTGATTTCTCCACAAATCAGCGGAATGAGATTCCTCACATAAAACCGTTCGGAATGACATTGCAATTTGTACAAGCAGCGCAGTCATCACACACCATGCTTCAAACTCGCTTCAATAAACAAATCCAAATCGCCATCGAGCACTTTTTGCGTGTTGCTGGTTTCCACATTGGTGCGCAAATCCTTGATACGTGATTGGTCGAGCACATAAGAGCGTATCTGGTGCCCCCAGCCGACATCGGTTTTGGTGGCTTCGAGTTTGTCTTGTTCGCTCTGGCGTTTGCGCATTTCCAATTCGTACAGCTTTGATTTCAGCATCGCCATCGCTTCGGCGCGGTTGCGGTGTTGCGAGCGGTCATTTTGGCACTGCACCACCACGCCGGTGGGCATATGGGTGATGCGCACCGCCGAATCGGTCTTGTTGATGTGCTGGCCGCCGGCACCTGATGCGCGGTAGGTGTCGATGCGCAAATCGGCCGGGTTGATGTCGATTTCTATTGAGTCGTCGATTTCCGGGTACACAAACAGTGAAGCGAATGAAGTGTGCCGCCCACCCGCCGAATCAAACGGTGATTTCCTGACCAATCTGTGTACGCCGGTTTCTGAGCGCAAATAGCCGTAGGCATAGTCGCCCGTGACTTTGATCGAGGCACTTTTGATGCCAGCGACTTCACCCGCGGATTCTTCCAATATTTCGGTCTTGAAGCCCTTGCGCTCGGCGTAGCGCAAATACTGGCGCAGCAACATCGACGCCCAATCCTGTGCTTCGGTGCCACCGGCGCCGGCTTGAATATCGATAAAGGCACTGCACGGATCAGCCGGATTGGAAAACATGCGGCGGAATTCCATGTCGGCCACGGCGGTTTCGATGATGGCGGTGTCAGCTTCAATCGCCTCCAGCGTGCCCTCGTCACCTTCGGCCTTGGCCAGATCAAACAATTCCTTGCTGTCTTTGGCCGATGCGGTCGCGGTCTGGATGGTGTTGATGATGCCATCCAGCAGCTTTTTTTCCTTGCCGAGCTCGGAGGCACGCTTGGTGTCGCCCCAGACGGCGGGGTCTTCGGTGAGGCGGGTGACTTCTTCGAGGCGCGTTACCTTGGCGTCGAAGTCAAAGATACCTCCGCAATTCGTCCAGACGGGCGGACAAATCGGCAAGGGCGTTGGAGATGGCGTTGACGCGGTCGGCTTCCATGATCTTCAGTCTTATAAAAAATGCAAGGCTGGATTATAGCGGAGGGGTGTTGCACCTACCAAAGCGGGTGGCGTGGTAGCGAGCATTCCCAAGCCCCCGATCACCAGAATACTTTGAGCCCGAATTTTTTATACTCAGAAATTTCGGAATCCTTTGTAATCAGCACGAGCGGCTGTTGAATGGCCTGCCAGATAATCATCCGGTCAAATGGGTCTTTGTGTTTCACCTTTGGCAGATGATGAAAAGAGGCTATTTCCTGCGCCGTCGGCTGAATGATTTCGATGTGCATTTGCGCGGCGATGTCGGGCATGTCGTCAGGATTGCAGTTCACCAGATCGATCTTGCCCAAAGCAAACTTAAGGGAAATTTCCCAAAACGAAACAGTGCTCAGGCAAACCCGGTTTTCGGCTGAACGGATTTCTTTTCTTGCCTTCGCACTCAACTTGCCCGGCGAAAAAGCCGCCCACAGGAATACATGCGTGTCGAGCAGGCAATTCATGTGCGCAACATCTCATTGTCATCAAGCGCAAAGTCATCATGGATGACGCAACGTGCGAGCCCCTTCATCACGCCAAGCGGGCGCTCTGTTTGTGGCTTGACCTGGCTGTAGGGAACAATGGCCGCGACTTTTTCTTTTTTCTTGCCGTAGCTGATCGCCACCGGCTCGCCGCTTTTTATCATCTGCCCCAATACCTCTGAAAACTGCGCTTTCAATTCCCCCACGGTCATGGTCTTCATGGTTGTTTCC
>JANPNJ010000318.1:0-5249 GCA_031427395.1 Burkholderiales bacterium | reverse complement strand
ATCTAGAAGACCCGCGCTGGGTGCTGCACAAGCCCTCAATGGCCAATCTCATTGTGACCCTGTGCGCGGGGCTTGCGGCCATGGGTGCATTATGGTTGATTGACCTTCCCGCTGCCTGGCGCGGCGCGGTTTTATTGCTGGCGCTGGCGGTGCTGGCACTGGATGTGTATGTGATCCGCCTAAAATCGCGTGGCGCGGTGGCGGCGTTTTATTTGTATGAGCGGGATGTGGTGCTGCCTGTGGCGGCCGACAACCCCCTTCTGGAAAAAACCGAAACTGTTCGTGAATTGATGATTCGCATTCGTTATGTGCAGCAAGGCAACACCGACAGTGACGAAGGTGTGGTTTTGAAATCGCCATTTGTCTCCACCTTCCTCACCACCATCCCATATCGCCTGCCGCATGATGCGCCGTGGCGGCGCTGGTTTCCACGGGTGTTGGCCATCTGGGCGGACAGTGTGGATGCCGAACAATTCCGCCAGGTGCGTGTCAGGCTGAAGTGGCGATGACAACCCAGACTGTGGGCGGGATCGCTTCGGTATAATTTACGCCTGAACATGAGCTGTCTGCGCTCATTCTTGTTTTTCTGTCCCTGACCCGCCATGACCCCCATTCCTGTTGTTGCGCCGCGCACTTGTTTCACCATGCGAGGTCCGGTTGCACTGTCGGTGTTTCGACTTGAAAAACTCACCCATGCGCTCACCGCGCAAGGCTTGTCGGTTGGCAAGCTCCACGCCGAATTTATCCATATCGTGGCAGCCACGCGTGCACTCACCGCCGCAGAATCCACCACGCTGGAAAAATTACTGACTTATGGCGACAGGAGCCATGTTTCAGGCAAAAATGCCCCAAACACATTGTCTTTATTGGTGTTTCCCCGTTTTGGAACGATCTCGCCATGGGCGTCCAAAGCCACCGACATCGCCCACAACTGCGCACTCGATGCCATCATCCGCATTGAGCGCGCGACCGCATTTTTCATCGAAGGCTTTGCCGCGTTGCCGGAAGTGGATCGCGCCAAGGTGCTGGCGTGTCTGCACGACCCCATGACCGAGACCGTGCGTTTTTCGCTCGATGAGGTGGACGCGTTGTTTGCCACGCAAAACCCGCCGCCGTTGGCGTGCATTGCCGTGAAGGCGGACGGCAAGGCCGCGCTGATTGAAGCGAACAATACCCTCGGTCTGGCTTTGTCGGCGGACGAAGTCGATTATTTGTTTGATTACTACCAACGCATCCAACGCGATCCGACCGATGTTGAACTGATGATGTTCGCACAGGCCAATTCCGAGCATTGCCGCCACAAAATATTCAACGCAAGCTGGACCATTGACGGCGCGGCCAGGGACAAAAGTTTGTTCGCCATGATCCGCCACACACACGCGGTGTCGCCGCAAAAAACCATCGTGGCGTACTCGGACAATTGCGCGGTGATGGCAGGTGCGGTGATCGAGCGGTTTTTTCCGAACGCCCATCATCAGTACCAATTCCACACCGACAGCATGCATGTGTTGATGAAGGTCGAGACCCACAATCATCCGACCGCCATCGCCCCGTGGCCGGGTGCGGCCACCGGCGCGGGTGGTGAAATCCGTGACGAGGGTGCCACCGGCATTGGTGCCAGGCCGAAGGCAGGCCTGACCGGATTCTCGGTATCCAATCTCTGCATTCCCGGTCACACGCAGCCGTGGGAAAATCGCCTATGGCAAACCGGCGCGCATCGCCTCACCTTTGGCCATCATGATCGAAGGTCCCTTGGGCGGCGCGGCCTACAACAACGAATTCGGCCGCGTGAATCTGTGCGGCTACTTCCGCAGCTTTGAGCAAGCGGTCAACGGTGTGGTGCGCGGCTATCACAAGCCGATCATGATCGCCGGTGGCTTGGGCAGCATTGCGGCCGGCCACACCCACAAAAAACCGCTGCCGCCGGGCACGTTGCTGATCCAGTTGGGCGGCCCGGGCATGCGCATTGGACTTGGCGGCGGCGCGGCCTCGTCGGTGGCCTCCGGCACCAATACCGAGGCGCTGGATTTTGATTCGGTGCAACGTGCCAACGCCGAAATGCAGCGGCGTTGCCAGGAGGTGATTGATGCCTGCTGGCAGCAAGGCACGGGGAATCCGATTTTGTCGATTCACGATGTGGGTGCGGGCGGCATCTCCAATGCCCTGCCGGAATTGGCGCACACCGGCGGTGCCGGTGCCAAATTTGATCTGCGCCGCGTGCCGACACTGGAGCCGGGCATGAGCCCGAAAGAGATTTGGTCGAACGAATCGCAGGAACGTTATGTGTTGGCGATTCACCCGTCCTCATTGCCGGAGTTTGAACAATTTTGCGCACGCGAACGCTGCCCGTTCGCGGTGCTGGGTGAGGCCGTTGCCGACCAAACACTGGTGGTCACGGATCCGTTATTCAACAACCATGCGGTGGACATGGACATGGATGTGCTGCTCGGCAAGCCGCCGCGCATGCACCGCGATGTCACCAGCGTGGTTTTGCCCGCCACCCCATTTGTCACCGATGACATTGATTTGAAAGAGGCGCTCTACCGGGTGCTGCAATTGCCAGCGGTTGCCGACAAATCATTTTTGATAAACATCGGCGACCGCTCGGTGGGCGGCCTGACGGCGCGCGACCAGTTTGTCGGGCCCTGGCAGGTGCCGGTGGCGGATTGCGCCGTCACGCTGATGGGCTATCACACCTTGCAAGGTGAGGCAATGGCGATGGGCGAACGCACGCCGATTGCCCTGCTCGACGCCCCCGCATCCGGGCGCATGGCCGTGGGGGAAGCCGTGACCAACATCGCGGCGGCCGATATTGATGCCATCGGCGACATCAAGCTCTCGGCCAATTGGATGGCGGCGGCGGGTTATGCGGGTGAAGACGCGAAGCTCTATGCCACAGTCGAGGCGGTGGGCATGCAATTGTGCCCGGCGCTCGGCATCGGCATTCCGGTCGGCAAGGATTCATTGTCGATGCAAACCGCGTGGCGTGAGGGTGACACCGAAAAAGCAGTCATCGCGCCGGTCTCACTCATTGTCTCGGCCTTTGCCACCGTGGTGGATGCAAGCCTGACGCTGACGCCACAGTTGCAGAATGCGCCCGACACCGAGTTGCTGTTGATTGATCTGGGCGGCGGCAAAAATCGTTTGGGGGCGTCAGCTCTTGCGCAAGTGTACGGGCAGCTTGGTGATGTGCCGCCGGACTTGGATGCGGCGGCGTTGCTGAAGGCGTTTTTCGCCGCCATTCGGGGGCTGGCACGCAAGGGAAAAATTCTCGCCTATCACGACCGTTCCGACGGCGGCCTGGTGACAGCGGTGGCTGAAATGATGTTTGCCGGGCGCATCGGCGTGACGCTGAATCTCGACGGCCTCATTTTCAACGAAGCCGAGGCCGATGTTGATGACTATGACACCACCGCGACCTCCATGAAGCTCGCGGCAAACGCGAGTGTGCTGGCCGCGCTGTTCAACGAGGAGTTGGGCGCGGTGATGCAGATTCGCCGCAGCGAACGCGAAGTGGTGATGCAGGCTTTGCGCGATGCCGGCCTGGGCAAGCACAGCCACTTGATCGGGCACCTGAATGACAGCGACGCGTTGCGGCTGATTCGCGGTGCCAAGCCCGTGCTCAATGAACCACGCGTGAACTTGCAGCAGGCGTGGAGCAAGACCAGTTATCTGATCCAGTCGCTGCGCGACAATCCTGACACAGCCAAACAGGAATACGACCGGCTGCACGACAAAAACGACACGGGCCTGTTTGCCAAGCTCACGTTCGACGCGCACGACGACATTGCCGCGCCATTCGTCGCCACCGGCGCCAAGCCAAAAATCGCCATCCTGCGCGAGCAGGGCGTCAATGGCCAACTGGAAATGGCGCACGCCTTCGACCGAGCCGGGTTCGACGCCTTTGATGTACACATGAGCGACATCATCGCCGGCCGCGTCTTGCTCGCCGACTTCAAGGGGCTGGCCGCGTGTGGCGGATTTTCCTATGGCGATGTGCTGGGTGCAGGCGAGGGCTGGGCGAAATCGATTTTGTTCAATGCCCGCGCGCGCGATGAATTTGCCGCGTTTTTTGCCCGCAATGATGCGTTCGCCCTCGGTGTGTGCAACGGCTGCCAGATGATGTCGAATTTATCCTCCATCATTCCCGGCGCCGAAAACTGGCCGCATCTGGAGCGCAACCTGAGCGAGCAATACGAAGCGCGCACGGTGTTGCTGGAAATCCGCGCGTCGCCTTCGCTGTTTTTCAAGGGCATGGCCGGCTCGGTCATTCCGGTGCCGACCGCGCACGGCGAAGGCCGCGCGGTGTTTCGGGACGTTGCGCAGAAGGATGCGATTCGCTGGCTGTGTGCCGCGCAATTTGTTGACCACAGCGGCCGCGCCACCGAAAAATTCCCCGCCAATCCCAACGGCTCGCCATCAGGCATGACCGCCTTCACCACCGCCGACGGCCGCTTCACCATCATGATGCCGCACCCGGAGCGCGCCGCCTTGAGTGTGAATCTGTCGTGGCATCCCAAGGGCTGGATGGGGGAAAGCCCGTGGATGCGCATGTTCCGCAACGCGCGGGTTTGGGTGGGGTAGCGGGATAGAAGGGCAGCGGATCACCACCACAACACGCATTACCGCTCGAAGCGCGCCCCAAAGGCCTGGGCATACTCCGCTTCGCCGTATTCAAAATGCGCGTCAGGCGATTCGCCCAAATAGGTGGTCTCAATGGTGACCATGACAAAGCGATCCAATTTCCGCCAGATTGCGTAAGTAAGCCGCCGCGAAATGTCCTCAGGACGGTCGCCAGCCGGAATCTCGCGGTCTGCCATCAGCGTGACGGCCAGTGCTTCGCCACTGCCACAGCCGATGACCACGCGTTCGATCTCCTCGGGTTTGGTCCAGGCCTGGGTAAATGCCTCAATCACCTGCGGCAACTCGCGTGGCAGCAGGCGCGAAATCGAGGCTTCCAGACGGTAGTGGTTACCGGCCTTGGAAAATTGCACACGGATCGGGGCGAGGGGCTGTGTCATGCCGACAAATTACCCGCTTGCCGGATTTCGCGCAATACTAGGCAAGCCGCCGATTTTCATTTACAGTAAACATCCTTCAGCGTCGGCGTGTTTGTTTCCATTCAGGTCGAGCCCGTGCATAATCCGGCCTCGCCTCTCCCAGCAAATGGATTATCAAGACATGGAAACCCAGATCGCCCCCGCCATTCCCGTGGCACAAATCGAATCCCTCGACCATGAAGGCCGCGG
>JANPNJ010000317.1:0-3315 GCA_031427395.1 Burkholderiales bacterium | reverse complement strand
CTGGTGTTCAATCCCGGCACGCCGCTGCACCATCTCGACCATGTGATGGACAAAGTGGACCTGATTCTCATCATGAGCGTCAACCCCGGTTTTGGCGGACAAAAATTCATCCCGTCGGCGTTGTCAAAATTGCGCGCGGCCAGACAACGCATCGACACGGAACAGGCCAAGTCAGGCCGCGACATCTGGCTGGAAATCGACGGTGGCGTGAACGTCGGCAACATCGCCGACATTGCGACCGCGGGCGCGGATACCTTCGTGGCCGGCTCGGCGATTTTTAATTCACCCGACTATGCCCACACCATCTCCGCGATGCGCGCCGCACTCGCCGGTCGGCCATCTGCCTGATTCTTCACCATGACGGAAAATTTGCAAAACACCAGAACTGGCGCGGCGTTTGAAGAAAAAATGCCTGAAACACCGCGCCATACGGACACTTTGACTATTATTTCCGATGCGACGGTGTTGCCGGATGAAGCCAAAAAAATCCGCTACCGCGCCAAGCCCAAATTTCCGCTGCCCGCTCCCGCGAAAGTTTTGCTGCTGGATCTCGACGGCACCCTGCTCGATACCGCCGCCGACATCGCCACCGCCGCCAATGGCATGCGCGCCGCGTTTGGCTTTGCGCCCATTGCGCCCGACGTCATCCGCCATTACATCGGCCGCGGCATGGCCAATCTGGTATCACAGTGCATGAAAAACGCGGTGGGGGAATTGGGCGCGGCGGCCACCAAGGTTGCCATCAGCCAATTTGAAAAGCAGTACGACGCCTGTCTCGCGGACACCAGCCGGCCATTTCCCGGTGTGTTTGAGGGGCTGGAGTTATTCAAGGAAAAAGGTTTCAAGCTCGCCTGCGTCACCAACAAAGCCGAACGCTTTACCTTGCCCTTGCTGGAAAAAACCGGGCTCTCCGGCTATTTTGAATTGGTGTTGTCGGGTGACACACTCGCTGAAAAAAAACCGCATCCCCTGCCGATCCAGCACGCGGCCAAACATTTTGGCGTGAAGATTGATGAAGTGATTTTGATCGGCGACTCGATGCACGATGCCGCCGCCGCGCGCGCGGCGGGCTGCCCGGTGTTTATCGTGCCGTATGGATACAACGAAGGCCAGGAGCTGCGCGGACTCGATTGTGATGCGTTTATCGACGATCTGCCCGGCGCATTAAAGTACGCTAAGATGGCGGCATAAATCCTCTTCTTGGAAAATACGCGCATGATGTTGGTCGATAAAACAGTGTTGGGATGGCGATGGCCGACATGGCGTGACTGAACACGCCGTCGTTTTTTTCGCCACGTTACAACTGTCTTTGTCGAGAACACCATGCTTGCAGAAAATTTCCGGCACCTTGCCGCCGATGGCCACAACCGCATACCCGTCACACTCGAGACCTTTGCCGATCTCGACACCCCGCTGTCCATTTACCTCAAGCTCGCCAACCGGCCGCATTCGTATTTGCTGGAGTCGGTCATCGGCGGCGAGCGCTTCGGGCGTTATTCGATCGTCGGCCTGCCGGCGCGCGAATGGCTGGAGGTGTTCGGCCACGAGGTGACCGTGTGGCGGATGAATGCACACGGCGCGGCGGAAAAAATCGAACAATGCCACACCGCGGATCCGCTCGATTTTATTGAACAGTACCGACGCCGCTTCCAGGTCGCGCCGATTGAAGGGGCGCTGCGTTTTGCCGGCGGCCTGGCAGGATATTTTGGCTACGACACGGTGCGTTACATCGAGCCAAAGTTGGCCGCACGCAAAGATTCGGCAAAACCGGATGTGATCGGTGCGCCGGATATTTTGCTGATGCTGTCCGATGAACTGGCGGTGGTCGATAATTTGTCCGGCAAACTCACCCTCATTGTTTATGCCGATCCGGCACAGCCAAACGCGCTCGACATTGCCCAACGCCGGCTGAATGAGTTGCGGCGCAAGTTGCGTGGCCTGGCACCCTTGCCCGCCTATGTGCCCAGCGGCATCCACCACCAGCCGGTATCGGAAATCGGCAAAGAGCGATTTCTGCAGGCCGTACAAAAGGCCAAGCAGTACATCGTTGACGGCGACATCATGCAGGTGCAAATTTCGCAGCGCATATCGCAGCCGTTTGCCGCACCCCCGATCAATTTGTACCGCGCGCTGCGCTCGATCAATCCCTCGCCTTACATGTACTATTTTGATATGGGTGACTTCCACATTGTCGGCGCATCACCGGAAATCCTGGTGCGGCAGGAGGGCGGCAAAGTGACGCTGCGGCCGATTGCCGGCACCCGCAAACGCGGTGCCACACCGGAACGCGATGCCGCGCTCGAGGCCGAATTGCGCACCGATCCCAAGGAGCTGGCCGAACACCTGATGCTGATTGATCTGGGACGCAACGATGTCGGCCGCATCGCCAAGGTCGGCAGCGTCAAGGTGACCGAGCAATTTGTGGTGGAACGTTATTCACACGTCATGCACTTGGTGTCCAATGTCGATGGCGAAATACGCGATGATGTGAGTGCCATGGATTTGTTGCGCGCCACCTTTCCGGCGGGCACCGTCACCGGCACCACCAAGGTGCGCGCGATGGAGGTCATTGACGAACTGGAGCCGTCCAAACGCGGCATCTACGCCGGTGCCGCAGGTTATCTCGGCTTCAACGGCAATCTTGATCTGGCGATTGCCATTCGAACCGGGGTGGTGAAGGACGGCGTGTTGTACGCCCAGGCCGCAGCCGGCATCGTCGCCGATTCGGTGCCGGAGCTGGAATGGCAGGAGACGGAAAACAAGGCGCGGGCGTTGTTGCGCGCCGCCGAGATGGTGGCATCCGGTTTGGACACCGCCGACGAGACTGCGAGTGGAAAATGAAAACAATCGATCTGAGAAGTGACACCGTCACCCGACCGACCACCGCGATGCGGGCGGTGATGGCGGGGGCGGAAGTGGGTGACGACGTATTCGGCGATGACCCGACCGTGAACGCCTTGCAGGAAAAAACGGCGGCCATGGTTGGCATGGCGGCAGCGCTGTTTTTGCCCTCCGGCACCCAGAGCAATCTGTGCGCGCTGATGGCGCACTGCGCGCGCGGCGACGAATACATTGTCGGCCAGCAGGCGCACACCTACAAATACGAAGGCGGCGGCGCGGCAGTGCTGGGCTCCATCCAGCCGCAGCCCATCGACAATGACGCCGACGGCACCATGCCGCTGGCCAAAATCCGCGCGGCGGTCAAGCCGGACGACAGCCACTTTGCCGTCACCCGCCTGATCGCGCTGGAGAACACCATTGGCGGCAAGGTGATTTCGGAGCAATACATGGCCGAGGTGGCGGCGTTCGCACGCG
>JANPNJ010000316.1:0-12067 GCA_031427395.1 Burkholderiales bacterium | reverse complement strand
CCCCAAATCATCAAATCCGGTCGGGCGATTTTTGTCATGGCCTGCACCACCGGCACAGACATCTGAATGGCATCGTAATTTTTGAGCGGACCATCCACTTTGCAAAATGGTGTACGCAGACCAGGTACGAGATAAACAGGGCGCATGACATCTCCTCTTTTAGACAATCAACTTTTCTCAAAACGGGGGCGATGAATGGCGCTCATGCCGGCTGTGCCAATTGCACCATTTACGCCATCTGCGGTTTTTGCACCTTGGCGTACGCAGCCAATAGTTGCGTATGCATGATGCTGCCTTCGAAGTTTGGCCCCAAACCGCCGAGACCAAAAAACTGCTCCTGACGCGTGACCAACGCCGTGGCTTGTTTGAGCGTGGCGTCACCAAACAGCAGCCGCAAGTTTGCATCGTAACGTTGGTAATCATCGAGTTGCAGCATGTTTTCAATGCAACGATAAACGCGACTGCGTTCCTCACCGAGTTGGCCAAACTGGCTGATCCAGACACAGCCATCGAGCGCGGCATCATGATCCCCCGCGGCCAGCCCGAGCAATGCAATGAGTTCGCCCACGCGTAAATCCACCCAGTGCGTGCCAGCGTCCGCAGCCAGCCCGATCAAGGTGGTGATTGGCAGATTTTCAGCGAGCTCAAGATCGAGCAGTATTTCAAGCAACGTCGCACATTCAGCTTGTGTCAGCTCGGGCAAACGCAGGATGCCCGGTCGTACCAGATTGCCAACGGTATTGTTCTCCCATTGCAGTTCTTCGATCGGATAGATCTCTGACATACCCGGCACAAACATACGACAGGCGTAAACCCCGAGGTGGGTGAAGTTGGCCACGTAGATTTCATGGCCGCTGTCGTGAATACAGTTAACCGACCAGTTGTAGTCTTCTTCGGTGGTGGTGCCAAAATTCCAGTCCACAAACGCAAAATCGCCGGTCGCACCAGATTGCCGACGGTGTTGTTCTCCCATTGCAGCTCTTCGATCGGGTAAATCTCCGACATGCCCGGAACGAAAATGCGGCAGGCATAGACACCGAGGTGGGTGAAGTCAGCGACATAAATGTCGTGGCCGCTTTCGTGGATGCATGCCACTGACCAGTGGTAATCCTCTTCGGTGGTGGTGCCGAAATTCCAATCGACAAACGGGTAGTCGGGTGTATCGCGCAAAAATTCCCAACTGATGACGCCACTGGAATCGACGAAATGGATTTCCAGGTTTTGCGCCTCGGCGATTTCGTGCATGTCAAATCCCGGCGCGGGAAAATCGCCGAGCGAATCGAGCGCGCGGCCCTGCAGCAGCTCGGTCAGCGCGCGTTCAAGCGCGACCTCAAAACGTGGATGGGCGCCGAAGCTGGCGAAGATGCCCTGGTCTTTCGGGTGCAGCATGGTCACGCTCATCACCGGATATTTGCCGCCCAACGATGCATCCTTCACCACAATGCCGAAGCCCGCCGCGCGCAGGCCGCGAATGCCGGCCGCGATGCGCGGGAATCGGTTGATGACGGCTTCGGGCACATCGGGCAGGCAAATGCCTTCGCGGATGATCTTGAATTTGATGTCGCGCTCGAAAATCTCGGACAGCGCCTGGGTGCGCGCTTCCATCATGGTGTTGCCGGCCGACATGCCGTTGCTGACGTAGATGTTGCCGATGATGTTCACCGGGAAAAGTGCGGTCGTGCCGTCGCGCAGCCTGGTGTACGGAATCGTGCAAATGCCGCGCGCGGCGTTGCCGGAATTAAGGTCGACCAGTTGCTCGGCACGCACCGCCTTGTCCGGGTTGTAGAATTTTTGCAGCTCGGGCGTGAGGATGCCTTTTGGCCAGGCTTTGGTGGACTTGCCGTTCGCGCCCTTGAGCGGGAACCATTGCTCGTTCGGGTAGTGCACAAATTCATGGTTGGCGATTTTTTCGCCGAGATAAAAATGCGTCCAGAAATAATTGGTGCCGAGCCGCTCAAAAAATTCGCCCAGCGCACTCGCGCGCGCGGCAAGTTCGGAGCCGCCCTTGCCGTTGCTGAAGAGGCGTGTGCAGTCGCGGTCGGTGACATGCACCGACCAGATGTTTTCAATTTCATTGAGCCAGGAGCGTTCTTCGACGTGAAAGCCGATGGCGTCGAGCTTGCCGAGCAGTGTGGCAATGGAGGATTCGAGGGACGCATCTTTGCTGGGGATGAAGGTTTCTTTGGTCGGCATGGGGGTCTTTGTGGGGGCGGGAAGGCGGTATGTTACGCGGGGTGGGCAGGTAAATTCCAAGGCAACGCGTGGACAGAAGGCAAGAGGCGGCCCATGGATACGACACGTATGGCTGTCATTAATAGATTAAAAGGGTGGTGGTGAGTGATTTTCCGGAACTCCGCCGAGACCATGGATAAATTGTCTTGCAACCCCATCTTGCAACCCCAATAACGCCGCCCATTATTCATCATCTTTACCGCTGAATAGATCTATCGAATCACCCGCCGCGCCACTATCTTCAGCTTCTTTGCGGCGAACAGCATTCCATCATCCAGCGTGGCGACAAAGTCCGCGCCGTTGTTGTGTGCGACCGCCAGATGCAGTGCATCCGGTGCGCGCAGTTTGCTGGAAAAATCGGCGACATACTGCTTCGCCAGCGTGTAGTCATTGGCAGTCGGCATCAGCACGACCAGCGCATCGGCAGCCATGGCGTCAAACTCGGCGATCATCCGCCGGCCATGGGCGACCGACAGCGCGTCCATGCGCACATCGCGGGACACCAGGCTGGCAAATTCGACCGATGCCCATTGACACACCGCCAGCGTGCCCACCGGCTGCCGCGACAGGAATGCAGTGACTTTCGGTGACGTGGCCTCTTCGCGGAAAAGCGGTGTCAGAAAGCTGGTGTCGAGATAAATCATTCTGCGTCACGGAGCGCGCGCAACACTTCGGCACTGCTGCCCTTGCGGGCGGGAAGCTGCTGGCGCAGCTTGGCGAGGCGCGCCAGCGGCAGCGCCTGCTTGACGGCGTTGGCCGGCAACACGCGCGCCACCGGGCGGCCGTGCCGCGTAATCAGCACTTCCTGCCCGGATTCAACAGTGTTCAGCAATTCGCTCAAATGCGCTTTGGCTTGCGCCAGACTCATCGCGTGCATGGTGCCTCCATGTTTTGGTGATCGTAAATTATGACCATAATAATGGTCATAATTTACACTGCCGAGGATGTGATTGCAAGCTTGGTCGTTGCATCACAAGGATTGGGGGAGTGAATGATCTGCCGGGTCGGTTGGCTGGTTTGTTTGATGGCGAATTACCGGAATATTTTTGCGAAGACCGCCATTTGACAAGGCTTTCCAGCACTTTTATGCCCGAAAGCCGCGCCAGCGGCAGAGTTTGCTAAAAAGCAATTGACCACGCCGACATGGCACCCGGTTTATTTCACCTGCCGTTGAGATGCATCAAAAGAGTGTGCGCACGACACGCGCAATATCAACTTGGGGTATCTGTTGATGGCATGGTTACAAAGGGGAATCGATCATGACAAATTTCCCGCAAAAACGCGCGCAGTTCCGTTCAGGTCAGCCACGGCGAGGGTTGCAGGCGACCGGCGTGTTGCTGCTTTTTGCCTTGTGGCCATTGCCGGAGGCTGCCGCCTTTGAAGGCGAGCCCGAACGTAGCGGCCGCGCAATCGTCAGCGCCGTGTGTGCCCAATGCCACGCCGGCGGCAAAGACGGCGCGCCCAGGATCGGTGACAAAAAAGCCTGGGAAAAACTCAGCGTGCGCGGCCTGACCGGCCTCACCGAAGCCGCGCTCACCGGCATCCGCAACATGCCCGCGCATGGCGGCAGCCCGGACTTGCATGACCTGGACATCCGCCGCGCCATTACGTACATGGTCAACCAATCCGGCGGCCAATGGGTCGAGCCTGCCGGCAAAGCCATCGCCGCGCGGATAGTCCCGGCGCGCGGCGGCCAATACCTGGTTGAAACGCAGTGCGGCAAATGCCACGCGGAAGGCGTCAACGGCGCGCCACGGGTCGGCGACCGCGATGCCTGGGTGCAACGCCTGAAACGCGGCATGGATGATGTGGTGCGCTCGGCGCTGCATGGCCACGGGCCGATGCCCGCCCGCGGCGGATTGGCCGATGCCACCTTCAATGAAATCCGCGGCGCGGTGGTCTATATGTTCAATCCCGCCAGCGCCACCATGATGGCGGCAGTCACTGTGCCCGATCCCCCGCCTGACCCCTACCGCAAAGTGGTCGGCGACACGGAGATTTTCATCGGCATCGCGTCGGCGGAATCGATCCGCAGCGAACAAAAAACCCGCGCGCAATCCGCCATCACCAATATCCCGCTGGGGACAAACCAGTACCACATCAACGTGACCCTGCGCGACCATGAAAGCCAGGCAACCATCACCAACGCCGAAGTGGATGTGCGTGTCGATGACCCCACCATGCGCGGCGAGAGCAAAAGCCTCGGCATCATCGCCATCAACAAGGGCATCAGCTACAGCGGCTTTTTTGCCCTGCCGACCAGGGGACGCCACGCCATCACCGTGAAAATCCGACGGCCGGATGCGCCGCAACCTGTTGAGGCAAAATTCAGCTACGTCCGGGAGTGATGGCGGCGGTTGGCAATGCCGCCGCCACCGCAGCGCGTGCCCATTCGTCGCTGTTTCGATGCCGGTGCAATGCACCAGACGTAGTGCCAAGCCGGGCACATGTATACCGGGACGTACTGCTACAATTCGGCCATGGACACAATCCGAACATTTGATACTTCTGCAAGCCTTGTCCGGCAACGCGAGGAGCGGCAGGGCGAGATTGCGCGCGTCATGGGCATTGTTGCGGCCAAAAAAGCAAAGCTCCGGGAGCTGATTTCACAAGGGCTGGATACAGATACGTCAGGCGACGCCAAAGTGCGGGCTGGCAATACGCATGGGCTGCTTGGCGATCTCTGGTGCGCGTTTCTGGCGCTGCCGGCGGATGAGCAAATCGCGGCGCTGGACAAAGACACGTTTAGGGGAATGCACTGGCAATCCATGATGGGCAGTCACCCGTTTTTTGGATTGCTGCGGGTGTGAGTGCGACCGTCACGCTCGACGACATCCAGAGGCTCCTGGTCGAAGCCTCCAGGATCAGCAACCACCGCGCGTTTGTCATCGTCGGCAGCTTGTCAGCGGTGGGTGCCGTGATCCAACCGCCACCCGACATGGTGCAGTCGGTGGACATTGACCTCTATCCCAAACTTGATCCAGAACGTGGCTTTGTTGAAATTGCCGAGCAGTTGGGTGAGCACTCGCCATTCGCAAAGACACACGGCTTCTACGCCGATCCGGTGAGCCCGCGGATTTTATCGTTGCCGGATGGCTGGGAATCCCGTCTCATCCAGATCCCGTTCACATCCGGCGTGGTCGCATATTTTCTGGATCCAACCGATGCGGCCGTCAGCAAATTGGCCAGAAGCCATGACAACGATTTGCGGTGGGTGCGCGCCGGAATCCGCGAGCGAATCATCCATGCCGCAGACTTGGCATCGAGAATTGGCGAGACGCCGATCCTCACGGCGGTGGAAGCAAGACGATGCCGTGACAGCTTGGCAATATTGTTGCAAGAAGGCGGCGTGAATGGATAGTGCAGCTTGAGCCAACGATTGACGATGTCAATTTAACGCTGGATTCAAGCCCCCGCCGCAAACTGCAACGCCGCCAGCCGCGCATACAACCCGCCGTCGGCCACCAGCGAATCATGTGTGCCGATGCGGACAATTTTTCCGTGTTCCATGACGATGATGCGGTTCGCCGATTTCACTGTTGCCAGGCGGTGGGCGATGATGAGGGTGGTGCGGCCGATCATCAGGTGTTGCATGGCGAGCTGCACCATGCGCTCGGATTCGGCATCGAGCGCGGAGGTGGCTTCGTCGAGCAACAGGATGGCGCGGTCGGCCAGAAACGCGCGCGCGATGGCGATGCGCTGGCGCTGGCCGCCGGAGAGTTTGACACCGCGCTCGCCGAGATTGGTATTGAGTCCCTGCGGCAGCTTGTCGATGAATTCCAGCGCGTAGGCGGCCTCACACGCGGCGCGCACTTGCCTGTCGGTGGCGTCCAGCCGACCGTATCGCACATTGTCACTGACACTGGCGGCGAAGATCACCGGATCCTGGCTCACCAGCGCGATGCGGGTGCGCACATCGGCCAGCTTTGCCATTTTGATGTCCACCCCATCAATGAATATGCGGCCCGACGAGGGATCATAAAACCGCAGCAGCAGCTGGAACACGGTGGTTTTGCCGGCGCCGCTCGGCCCCACCAATGCCACCACTTCGCCGGGCGCGATCTCGCAGTGAATATTGGCCAGCGCCGCCGTGTCCGGGCGCGACGGGTAATAAAACGTGAGGTCATCAAAAACAATGCGTCCCGCTGTGGCATGCCTGGGGATGGCTTGTGGATGCAGCGGCTCGGCGACATCCTGTTGGGTCTCCAACAATTCACACAGGCGTTCGGACGAACCGGCGGCGCGCATCAATTCACCATACATTTCCGACACCGCCGCGCTCGCGTTGGCCACAATGATGGCGTAGAACACAAACGCCGACAACGCGCCTGCGGTGATGACCCCATTGATGACATCGCGCCCACCCACCCAGAGAATCACACCAATGGCACCAAAGGCCAGCACAATGACGGCGGCAATCAGCCCGCCCTGGATGCGCGCCTTGACGGCACCGACCTGGAAAATGGCTTCGGCAAATTTTGCGAACACCTGCCGATCCACCGGCTCGTGCGCGTAGGCCTGCACGGTGCGGACTTCATGCAGGGTTTCATCGATGTGTGCGCTGGCATCGGCCACCCGATCGGTGGCTTGCCGGGAAAGGTTGCGCACCCGCCGTCCCAAAATGATGATGGGTGCCATCGCCAGCGGAATCACACACACCACCAGCAACGAGAGCTTGACACTGGTGACAAACATCATCACCAGGCCCCCAATCAGCAGCACCAGATTGCGCAACGCAAACGAAAACACGCCACCCACCACATTCTCGACTGCGGCGGTGTCGTGGGTCAGGCGCGAGATCACTTCCCCGGTGCGGGTGCGCTCGTAAAAACTTGGCGAGAGTGTCAGGATGTGGTCAAACACCGCGCGGCGGATGTCGGCGACAAAGCGCTGGCCGATCCAGGTCATCAGGTAATAACGCACATAGGTGGAGGCACCCAGCACCAGCAACATGCCAAGCAGCGCGAACAAAGTTGAATCGAGTGTGGCCGCGTTTTGCGCGGAGAAGCCCTCATCAATGACATGTTTCAACCCCTGGCCGATCACCAGCACGGTGGAGGCCGCCGTGGCGAGCGCCAGCATGGCAACGGCAAAGCGCCATTTGTAGGGCAGCAGAAAACGCAGCAGCGTGGCCAGCTTGGTGAGGTTGCGTTTTTTGTTGGCAGTGCCGGATGCGCCAGGATCTGGCAATGGAGGTGGATTCACCCGGACACTTTACGGGCAAATTTCAAAACCGCCAACATGCAGCGGTTGGCGCAAGTGCTATCCGCGTTTCAGGCTGGGCCTTGCCACTGTGCCGCCAATGGAAAAGTTGGCGCGATCCTGGGCCACGGTCGAGCGGATTTCGGCATTCACCGTCCCGCTAACCGTGCCTTTGCCAAAACCAACGTTGACATTGCCGCTGGCGGACAGCACGCCACCCGCCAGCTTCATCGCCTCGTATCGCACCACGTTGTCGCTGATGCGCACTTTGCCGCTGAATTCGGTGAATTTGGTTTGTCCGCCGACACTGCCGGGGGTGCGCATGGCCTGCACCAAATCAAAATTGGACAACGTGCCGTCACGGATTACAAAATTGCCCGTGATGGTGGGTGAATCGAACAGTGCGCCAACGCTTGACGCTGACACCGCCACCGCAAGATTGGCCTGGGCGCGGCCGGTCAGGGAAATATCGCGTGAAAACACACTGACCAATTCATCGACCTTGAACCTATCCAGCGAGAATTCCGACTGCACAACTATGCCGTTGCGCAAATTTATTTTCACGTTACCCTTGCCTTTGCCATCCAGCAATTTGGCCTCGACACCGGTAAACACCATGTCGTCGCCAGACCAAAGTCCTTTGGCCGTCAGTGACGAGATCGGCACCTGCGCCCCGATTGGCGGCGTCAAGTTGCGCGCCGAAAACTCAATTTCCCAAGGCACGGGCGTGCCTTCGACAACAGGGTTGGTCTTGTCCGGCACCACATCCAGCGTCCATTTGCCGTCGCGTGTTTTGGCGTGGGCGCGGGTGATTTCACCTTTGCGGTTGAATGCGATTTCGCCGTCAAAAACATCCACGGTCACACCTTTAACTTCGAGTTTGATGTTGCGCAAATCCATTTTGCCGATCTCGATGGCGCTGCCGCGGTTTTCAGCGCTGGCCCATTTGACGGCGCGCGGCAGGGCCTCGGCGGCAATGGTGATATCCGTGAGAACAATGGATTCGATCACAAACTTGTCACCAAATATCGCGCCGATGTCCATGAAAATTTTGCCGCTGCCGGCCTTGGCGTCCAGCCCCTTGCCCAACGCCAGTTGGTCAATTTTCACGTGCGGCTTGGGGAACAGCGCCACACGCAGCCCCTGCGTCGACACATCATCATGCAGCCACTCCGACAGCGCCTTTTCCATTTTGGCGTTGACCGCGTGGAGCGGCACCAGGTGCAGGGCAAGCATTGAACCGGTGAGCAGGACCACCACACCGACGACAATCCAGCGCACCACATGTGACTCTTGTTTGCCCCGTCGGCGATGGTTTGTGACGACACTTTCACTCTCGTCGTTGTTGCGTTCGGCCTGTTCTGTCAATTCCTTGAGCCGTGCCACCTGCGCCTGCCGGTGCGCCTCTTCGGCACGCTCATCCGCGTAGGCCTTGGCCTCGGCGCGTTCACGCCCTTCCCGCTCCAGGGCAATGCGCTGCTCGGCCTCTTCCAGCATTTTTTTCTTCTCGGCCACTTGTTGCGCCACCGCCTGTGAGGCGATTTCGCGCGCCTTGGATTCGCGCCGCGCCTTGTCTTCGGCTTCTTCGCGCGCGCGCTTTGCTGATTCCAGCTCAACATCCGATTCCCGCTGCGCCTTGGCGCGTTTGTCGGCCTCGAGCAAGGCATTGGCCTGCGCCTCGATGCGCGCCTGCTTTTCCTGCATCAGCTTGTCGTTCATTTGTGTTTCGGCGATTTTGCGTGCGGCGACTTCCTCGGCCGCGCGCTTTTCCGCCTCAATGGCCGCCCTGGCCTCGGCATCCGCACGCGCACGCGCCACCGCCTCGTCACGCGCAATCGCCTCGAGGCGCTGCCGCTCGGCTTCATCACGCTGGCGCTGCGCCGCCGCTTTTTCCTCGGCCACCCGCCGCGCTTCTTCTTCCGCTTTCAGTCTGGCGGCAAATTCGACCGCCGCCTTGGCTGCCGCCTCGGTCTGTGCATCCACCATACGCCGCGCGGCAATTTCCACCTCGGCTTTCTCGGCGGCCATTTCTTTCAGGCGGGCGTCCATTTCGGCGCGCAATCGCGTTTCCTGTTCGGCCAGCATGCGAACGGCATCCTTCTCCGCCGCTTGCCTCGCTTCGGAATCAATGCGCGCCAGAGACGTGCGCTCATCCGCCAATTGATCCTCCAACTGGCGGCGGGCGTCATCACGCGCTTCGGCGCGAATGGCCTGCTCCACCTCCGCACGGGCGTCGTCGTCAATATCGGATTTCAGCAGCACATCCATCTCGGCACGAACCTTGGCCTCGATTTCGGCTTTGAGCTGGGTGCGCAATTCTCGCTGCGCCAGGGCGAGCTCCTCCTGCTGGCGGACAGATGCGGCTTCGGCGTCGGCACGCGCGACGGCCAAGGCCTTGGTCTCGATTTCAATCTTCGCCCGTGCCGCGGCAAAAGCCTTGGCTTCGGTTTCCGCCTTGGCGCGGGCTTCGGCCAGGGCACGTTGTGCCTGGGCACCCTGCGCCTGCTGCTGCTCGGTCAGGCGCGCGCTGGAGGCCGCCATGTCGGCGCGATTTTTTGCTTCTTCGGCGATGCGGGCTTCCAGCTCCGCCCTTGACTTGGCGGCGGCGGCTTCCGCGCGCTTGGCTTCCTCGATGGCACGCGCTTCGGCATCCTTGCGCGCCTGTGCTTCCACTTCCAGTCTGGCGCGGATTTGTGCTTCGCGTTCGGCGCGCGCGCGCGCGACTGCCTGCGCCTGCTGCGCGGCAAGCCTGGCCGCCGCCAGCGCTTCGGCGGCTATGCGGTCGTCCTCTTCCTTTTTTCTGCGGGCGGCAAGCTGATTGGCGATTTGTGTGGCCTCATCCACCTTGGGTGCCGGTGCCGCGCTTTCCACCTGGTCGCTCACGCCGCCGCGATATTTTGAGGGACCGAAACCGACCACCGGGTCATGAATCGATGGCGGCTTTTTCACCGGCGCGGTGAAATCAAAATCGTCTTCGTCGCCGCCGAATTCCGAGATCGGCTCCAGTTGCCGAACCTCAAATATTTTGATGAAACCGTCTTTCTTGAGCTGCGCCAAATCCTTTTCGATCGCCGCCACATCGAGGTCAACTTTTTCGGCAAGCACGGTGAGGTTTGACTTGCCGTCAATGGACTTCAGGACCTTGGTGAGTTGCCGAGACAGCGACTGGGTCTTTTGGTTGACCTGGGTGACACCCTTGGCGGTCTTGGTGAAAACTGTTTTTGCGTCCATGCACTTTCCAAATAGTAGCCAGCTATTGATCAACCGAAATGTACGCCACCGCATCCAACCGGGCCAACACGGCCAGCAACAAAAAAAGCAGCCGCCATGTTCGCACGAAATTTTGTCCGGCACGCCAACAGCCGCGGCAAGTGTGCCCACACCAACGTGCGGATCACAGCCTGCCTGCCCGCTGTCCATCTTGCGCACCCCGTCTGACTGGATTCTATCTGTTTGTCTGTCAACTTTCCTCCCCGAATATTCGTTCTTGGACAAGTCGGTCTTTCTTTCCCCAGCCCTCCATATTGATGAGGACATCATGCGCGCAGTGATTCATTTTGGCTCTGTCCGAAGCTTGTCCCGGTATTTATGCTGCGTCGCAGCAATCATGGCATACGCGGCACTGTTGGGCGTCACCCCTGTCGCCCATGCGGCAACACCCTCACCGGCGCATGCGGCAACACCTTCACCGACCCATGCGGCATCAGACCCACCCGCACAGGTGGGGCGTATTGGCTACATTGAAGGCGAGGTTGCGTTTTTCGCTGACAGCAATGATGGCTGGCGCGGGGCGCGGCTCAATTACCCCGTCACCAGCAAAAATTCCATTCGCACCGGCGGCGGCCGTGCCGAAGTCCGCGTGGGCGCGACGGCACTGCGCCTTGATGCCCGCAGCACGCTCGATTTCACGCGCATCGATGATGGCATGCTCCACGTTCTGTTGCCGCGCGGCACACTCAGTGTGCGGCTGCGCGCCTATCCGGCTGACCCCGACCGCAATCACAAAGAACAGGACAGCGTCACGGTTGAAACCAACGAAGGCACCATCCTTCTGCAAGCTGATGGGCGTTACCGGTTTGATGCCGCAGAGGATCGCAACGAGACGCGGGTGTCGGTGTTGGCGGGGCTCGCGCGTTTTGACAACCGGGGTGCCACGCTGAATGTCGAAGCTGGGCAGTCACTCACCATCCGCCACATCAATGGCGCGGCATCGTTTGTGTTTGACACTGCCGGCTCCACGCCGTTTGACCAGTGGGCGCTGGCGCGCGACAGCCGCTGGGACGAGGCCCATCAACGCCACGCCAATGCCCGCTTGTTGTCCCCGCGCATGACCGGCTACGAGGATCTGGATGCACACGGTGACTGGATCGACGACCGGGAATATGGCCGCCTGTGGTCACCGCGCGCGGTGGTCAGCGGCTGGGCGCCCTATCGCCATGGCTCGTGGGCCTATGTTCGCCCATGGGGCTGGACCTGGGTGGATGAAGCGGCCTGGGGCTTTGCGCCGTTTCACTACGGCCGCTGGCTGCATCGCCACACACGCTGGTATTGGTGGCCTGGCAGTTATCAGCGCCGCCCGGTCTATGCCCCGGCATTGGTCGGCTGGCAGGGCGGCGGCAATTGGCAGGTGTCC
>JANPNJ010000315.1:0-2899 GCA_031427395.1 Burkholderiales bacterium | reverse complement strand
TGATGGGCAAGAAGCCAGAACTGCGCTATCAGTATATTCAGGAGAATGCACGGTTTGTGGAGGAGTTGGATGTTTAAAACTATTAAAAGGCTTATTATTGCAACTGCATTGGTATGTCTGGCAAAAGCGTCATTCGCGTTTGGCAACGACGACTCGTGGGTTTCGGGCTGGGGAATGGGAACTAAGGAAGCCGTCGTTACAAATGGTCCAGGAAACGAGATTTATGTAGCATGTGATGAGGGTTCAAGCCTTAGTTCCAGCATCCGATTTATGTTGGGCGGTGACAGCCCGAAAGGACATGCAATTACGCTGACATTTGATGGATCTGACCCCGAAGATTTTTGGCTCGCTGATGACCTAATTTCATCCGATTGTCGCGCTTGTGCCGCTAACTTTGATAGAGTGATTCAATTGTTGAAAAGCCACAAAAGTGTTCACGTTCGTTTTGAGAACGGACTTTCATCAAAATTCAACCTTGCTGGTTCAGGAGAAGCAATCGGCGAATGCATTGCAGGTTTTTATAAGTAACAGAGATACGTAGGGTGCACTTAAGCGCACCGCCCACCCCCAACGCCCCGCAAACGGTGCGCAATAAATGCGCAGCCTACGCCGCCCCATAGGTCGGGGCCTGCCCAGACTCTCGCCCCGGCGCAGGCCGGGGCCTCGACGCCTTCATTCCAACGCCGCCGCTCAGGTGCGAACGCCGCTTGGCAACTTGAACCCTGGCAGCAACATCGGAACACGGCGCGCGTAACTTTCGTATTCGGGAAAGCATTCCCGCAATACACGTTCTTCGTTTTGAGCGCGGCGAATTTGCAGGCCCAGCCATACCAGGCCCAGTATGGCGGCCCAGAACGACCAGTGGCCAATTGCCACCCCGACAATTGTGACGACTTCGGCACCATAAAGCGGATGGCGGATAATTTTGTAGGGGCCGTCAGTCACAAGTTTGCGTGCCGTTGCCATGATAGAGAATGACCGGCCAAGCTGGCGAATGCAAAGCATGGATAAAACCGTCCCGAGCACAACCAAAATCGTCGCGACCACGCGCAACTCTGGACCAATTTCACCCGCCGGAAGAACGATCAGCAACATCATCACGAAGGTGCCCGCAACCGCGGTGATGCGGGGCTCCAATCCGCTGGCGCTGTTGCTTGGGGGCAGGCGTGTCACCGTGAAATACAAGATCATGAAAAGAAACATTGTCCCGAAGATCAGCGAAACGAGGGTAAGGTGCCACAGCGGAATTTCGGCCCGGTGCAGGATGATGCCAATAATACTAACGCTCTGTTTGTAGGCAAGGTAGCCAAACACACACAACATCGCGAACTTGCCAAGGTTGTCTTCAAGTTTCTTGTTCATTCTGTTCTCCTTTGTGGTCTTTGTCCCCGGTCCATGCCTTCAGAACGGAACGAAGCGGGTAAAGTAGCTGTTGGTGATAGTAGGCTGGCATATGTTCTGTCAGGCCATACTTGGTTGGTTTGTGTTTGGGCAAAAACATCGTACCTGCCACGACATCAATTATTGAAAGCTGGGCTGCAAAATTGCGGTCATACGCTTCGGTTTGGTTTGCATGATGCCAATGGTGATACTCGGGCGACGCAAACACATACTTCAACGGACCAAAGCTGATGCGGACATTTGAATGCACAAGCAGCGCCTGCGCCTGATAGATTGACAGATAGATTGCGATGGCAACTGGCGAAAACCCGATAAAGTAAATCGGCAACAGCGACATGGCGTTGGACAGAATTTGATCAACCGGATGCACACGGTGCGTGGCAAGCCAATCCATTTCCTCGATACTGTGATGGACGGAGTGGAATTTCCACAAGAACGGAATTGCATGAAAGCTGCGGTGCGCGATGTAATAGCCGATGTCGGCGATCACCAGCACGGCAATTGTCTGCAGCCAAATCGGCTGTGCCGCGACCCAGGCGGTATCAGCCGGATCAACATAAGTTCGGTAGACCGCGATGATGGAACCGAACAGCAATGTCGATCCGGCCCGCACGACAAAGCCATTGAACAAAAGATAAAACAGATCATTGGCCCAGTTGCGCCGCAGGGTGCCCTGACCCTTATGCAAAGGCAGCAGCCGTTCCAACGGAATGAACACGCAAGCAAGGATGAGGATGGCCGAATAGTCCAAGGTCTGCTCCCGCGTGTTCTGGCCCGGCGGCAAATGAAAAGACCCTTGCCGCCGCAGGCCAAGGTGGAAGGATGGTCAAGACAGCCAGGGCCCAAACGTTAGACCCAAACCTAGACTCGCAATGGTTTCCAAAAGTGGCGCAATCATGAAATTTGGGTGTTACTATGAAGAAGGTCCTGGCTTTTTGAAATCGGAATAATGCGTTGTCCCGAGGAAAAATAACCTGCGGACAGTTGGCCGCTTAATCGTCAAAACAGACGGGCCTTGCCGCAGCGCGGCAATTGACTTGGGCATGGCGCTTCGCCAGAAAGGGGCCAACGGTTTGCTTGGGGGAAGTGACGCATGAAAAAGGTCTTTGACAGTGCCACAGAGGCTCTCGACGGCCTGTTGTTTGACGGCATGTTCATAGCGTCGGGCGGGTTTGGCCTGTGTGGCATCCCCGAGCTTCTGATCGCAGCCATCAAAGATGCGGGAACAAAGAACCTGACCGTTGCCTCCAACAACGCCGGTGTTGACGGGTTCGGCTTGGGGGTGTTGCTGGAAACCCGGCAGGTCAGGAAAATGCTGTCGTCCTATGTGGGTGAAAATGCCGAATTCATGCGCCAGTATCTTTCGGGTGAGCTGGAGCTGGAGTTCAACCCGCAAGGCACGCTGGCTGAACGGATGCGCGCGGGTGGCGCGGGCATTCCGGGTTTTTACACCAAAACCGGGGTTGGCACAGTGATTGCAGACGGCAAGGAAGTGAAA
>JANPNJ010000314.1:0-5622 GCA_031427395.1 Burkholderiales bacterium | reverse complement strand
TCACGCCCGCGCGGCGCGCCCGAGCCGACAAACACCGCATCAAACCCTTCATTCAATAGTTGTTTGAGACTGTCAACACGTTGGCCACTTTTGAAGGTGATGCCCAGATCGAGAATGTAGCCGACCTCCTCGTCGATGACGGATTCGGGCAGGCGGAATTTTGGAATCTGGCTGCGGATCATGCCACCCGCGCGGCTGTCGCCGTCAAACACCGTCACGTCGTATCCGTGCGGTGCCAAGTCTCGCGCCACCGTCAGCGAGGCGGGCCCCGCGCCGACACAGGCGATGCGCTTGCCGTTTTTTTTCAGCGGTGGTTTGGGCAACAAATGGCGGATGTCATCCTTGTTGTCGGCCGCCACGCGTTTCAGGCGGCAGATGGCCACCGGTTCCGGTTTGGCGGCGTTTTTTTCTTCAACTCGGCCTCGGCGGCAGGCAGGCTCACACGGGCGGTCGCAGGTGCGCCCCAACACGCCGGGAAAAACATTGGAATGCCAGTTGACCATGTAGGCATCGTCATAACGGCCTGCGGCGATTAGACGAATGTATTCCGGAACGGGGGTGTGCGCGGGACAGGCCCACTGGCAATCAACGACTTTGTGAAAATAATCGGGGTGGGCAATATCGGTCGGCTTCAACAGTTTCTCCATGTGTTGGTAAAACAATGGGCTGCTGTGCTCCTTGCTATCATCGCCATGGCCTTGGTGGGATAGTTGGACATGGGAGCGTGCGATTGCCTGCTATGCTACCTGAACAAGCTTCTGAGTTTGTCGCCGAGCTTGTTTTTGAGGTCTTCTTTTTTGGCGTCGATTTTTTGTTGGGCGGCCCCGGCCACCGCGCCGCTGAAGTCGAGCTGGTAACGGATTGCGCTGTACGGGCCCGAGACGCGCACCGGGATGGTGATGCCCCTGAGTTCGCCCGCCTCTTTGCCCTCTTGCCCGGCAGCGGTGGCCACCAGCATGGCTTTGACCAGATAGTCCACGCGCTCAAGGCCCAGGTTGATGTTGCCATCGCCCGAGACGCGCAGCAAGGGCGACTTCATCGACAAATCCTGGTTGTGCGCCACGCCGCCTTTGATGGCAAAGCTGGCCTTCAATTCGGAAAAATCGGTTTTCTCGGCTTTGTTTGCCATCTGCCCCTGCTCGCCCTTTGCCGCGCCCAGCATCGACTTTGCCTTGCGCAGGCTTTCGGCCAGGTTGATGCCTTTGATCGCGCCGTCAGTCAGGTGCAGCGAGGCCTGGCCGGCGAGCGATTTTTTCAGCGCGGCCACGCTTGTGCCCATGCCGCGCACATCGAGTGTGATGTTGCCGCGGCCTTCGAGCATGTCCTTGTTGGCCAGATCCTTGAGCAGCGGGGCGATATTGATGCCGGTCAGATTTTGCCGCACGGCAATGCTGTTGTCCTGCGCGTTGATGGTCATGCTGCCTTGCATGGTGCCATCGTAGAGCGTGGCGGTGAGCGGGTTGATGTCGAGTTTGCCATTTTGTGATTTTATGTCGAGGCGCGTTTTGGCGGCTTTGATGTTGGCCGCCTTGAGTATGCCGATCTGCAGTGAGCCTGCGGCGTTGAAACTTTTCAGCATGGAAAAATCCAGCGGCTTGTCCAGGGCGTTGGCCGCAGGCGTGGCGGCGGCGGAAGGTTGCGGCGGCAGCCATTTGTCCACATCCAGGTCATCCACCTCCACAGCAAACTGTATCGCCGGCGGCGCAAAACCGGCCAGGTTGAATTTGGCTTTGATATTGCTGTCAATGAGTTTGCCGTTGAGGTTGAGGGCGGCGCGCTGCTTGACCAAATCCAGCGTGGCGTTGCCGTTGAACACGCCGTGCACGGCTTTGCCTGGCAAGCCGGCATTTTCCACGGCCAACTTCACCGACAATTTTGGCAAATTGAATTGTTGCGTATCGAGTGTGCCGGTCAATTCCGCCGAGGTGATGTCAACGCGGTTGCCGCCACTGGTGACGGTGAGCGACAAGTTTTTGGCGCTGAAATCGCGCGTGGCGGCATTCATTGTCCACGCGCCGCCCGCTTTCACGGCCAGATTGAGCTTGGGCTGATTGGATTTGACCGTCATCGCCAAATCAAACGGCCCGCTCCGGCCGAGCTTGAAATGGATGCCCTCGATGCTTTGCCGGGTATTTTTTTGCTCATCCCGGTAAACCAGCGTCGCGTTTTCCAGCAATACACGGTCAACGTCGAATGTGAATTGTTCCGATGGTGGCGTTTTATCTGTGCGCCCGCCCGCCAGATCAACAATGTTCATGTCGCCGTTTTTGCGCTTGACGAGCGTGGCCTTCAGCCCCTTGACGGCAAATTCGTTGACCACGATTTGTTTTTTCAGCAGCGGCAAGAACGCCAGCGACACGCGCACATTTTCCACGGTCGCAAATTCATTGGCGCTGTTGTGTTCGGAGAGGCTGATTTTGCTGACATTGACGCCGAGGCCGGGAAAAAAAGACAGCGCCATGTCACCGTCCAATTTGAGGTCGCGCTGTTTTTGTTCCTTGACAAATTTGATCAGGTGCGACTTGTGGCGGTTCGCATCGAAAGTGGCGGCAATGTAGGCCGCCGCGGCGGCAAGCAGCACGGCGAAGCCGGCAAAAATGAACAGCGTGTATTTGAAATATTTGTTCATCGTCTAAAAAAATGGCGGAAGGAAAAACAAGAATCCAAGGCTGAATTTAGCACGCGCCGCCTTGCTGCGGAGTAAACTGCCACGCAACCCACCACTGGAGATTTGCCCCATGTTTCCCGCCGCCTTGACCCGTTTGTTTGTTGCAATGATGCTCGCCTTTGCCGTACTTGCCGCCGCAACTGCTGCGCAGGCGCAACCCTACCCAACCAAAACCGTGCGCATTGTGCTGGGCTTTCCGCCGGGTGGCGCCACCGATATCCTGGCGCGCGATTTTGCCGCCAGGCTGGGGGAGGAATTGAAACAACAGGTCATCATCGAAAACAAACCCGGCGCGGGCGGCACCATCGGCGCGGACATGGTCGCCAAGGCCGCGCCCGACGGCTACACGCTGACCATCGGCACCTCGAGCAACCACGCCATCGCCAAGAGCCTCTACAAAAAATTGCCGTATGACCCGGTGAATGATTTTGTCACCATCACCATGCTGGCGGCGTCGCAAAACGTGGTGGTGGTGTCGCCGGAGCTGCCGGTGAAAACCATCAAGGAGTTGGTCGCCCATGCCAAACTCCACCCCGGCAAAATGAATTTTGGTTCCAGCGGCAACGGCACCATTTCCCACCTCACCGGCGAAATGTTCAACGCGTTGAACGGCATTGCCATCACCCACATTCCCTACAAGGGCAGCGCCTTTGTGTTCCCGGATTTGTTGTCCGGGCAAATTTCCGTCATGTACGACAGCACCATTTCGATTGGCCCGATGGTCAAATCCGGCAAGGTGCGCGCCCTCGCCGTCACCGGGCCCGAGCGCTCCAAATTGTTCCCGCAACTGCCGACGGTCGCCGAATCCGGCTTCAAGGATTTTGCATCGACCAACTGGTTCGGCCTGTTCGCACCGGCCGCGACACCAAAGGATGTGGTGGCAAAAATCCACGCCGCTGCGATGAGGGCGCTGGCCAGTCCGGACTTGATTGAGCGTTTTGAAAAACAGGGTGCCGAGGTGATTGCCAACAAGCCCGACGAGGCGTTGGCGATGTTGAAAGCGGACATCGCCAAATGGGCGGAAGTGGCCAGGGCCTCCGGGGCGCGTATTGATTGATGTAGATGGCGGCATACGGTTTGGATGAAAAAATATTAAAACACAATAGTGGCAGCCGTGTTTCAGGCAAAAATGGCTGAAACACGGCTCTGGTGCTTGTGTTTATTCCGCCGTGTTTTAACCTCGAGACGACGCAAAACACGCATGCTCTGATCGGCCGCCGCGATCTGGCTTTCGGTGCGGGCGGCAAACCAGCCACGCGCAAATTCAACATCAGGTGCCGCCAGATCCGCGATCATCCTGCCGGCCACGCTGTTGTCGTGGATGGCACCCAGCGCGTCCTGAAGCAAGGCGAGTTCTTTGGTGAATCGTCGCCGGCTGCGGGTGACGCCGGCAAAAAATTCGATGGTGTAGCGCAGCCGCTTGGCCGCGATACGCAAACGATGGCGTTGTGCATCAGTCAGCGTGCGCAGTGTGGTGGTGCGGCGCAGCAGGTGCTGGCGGCGGCGGATTTGGCGCGCGGCAAATTCGGCAAGATCCGCCCGCGGTGGCGTGGCTTTCTCCGCCGTGTGCAGCCAGCGTGACATGGCCAGCCATAGCGCGGTGGCGCGCACGGATGCCAGCGTGATGCGTGCGGCGGCACGCGCGTCCCGCCGGTGTTGTTCGGCTGTGTCCATCATCTGTTTGGCCACCCGGCTGTCGCCGAGGTGCGCACACAAGGCGGGCAGGCACACATCAACCAGCACGTCCAGGTCGCGCGTCTGGCCGAGCGCGGCACACAGCCACTTCAGCTCGTCAGCCAATGGTTGGGCGTTGGCCGGGCGAAAGATGCCGAACGTGGTGCGCAAACGCCGCAGCGCCACCCGCAATTGATGGATGTACTCGGGGTCATCCCGGTGCAGGGCGCCATCCAGGTTTGCCGCAAAATGCTCCAGACCGGCGGCGATGATCGCCCGCATCGCGCGCGGCGGCGGCCATTTGCGCCGGAGTGTGATGCGCGTGGCAGAGGTTGGTGCGGGTGGCGCCGGATCGAGCAGCCGGTAGCCGCGTGCGGCTTTGGTGAGCGGCGCGGGGGTCAGGTTGATGTTTGCCAGCAGCGCGTCGGCAACCTCAAACACCGCGCCGACGTCGCCTGTGATCAATTCAATTTCAATTTCACTAATCGGCTCATGGCGATCCCCGCAAATGATGTCGCCCTCATCGAGCGCGACCTCGACTTGCTGCCCCGGCGCGAGTGCCAGCCGCCAACTGGTGCGGGTGAAGGTGGTGGTGAACTTAGGTTTCAGCAACCGGTGCAGTTGTTTGCGGCGTTTGAGTTTGGCCAGGGGGGTGGCACGCAACAAGGACAGGTCGAGTTGGCCCCCCGGCAGCGCCTGCTGCCATTCGCCGCGCTGCTGCAACGCGCCCGCGGCTTCGGCGGTCTTCAATGTTTGTTGCCATGTTTGCTGCCTTGTTTGCTGCCTTGTGCCATTGACATGGCGCAGCCGCAGTGACATGCCGTGTTTGGCGAGCGTACAACCGGCGGTGTCGAAATAAACATTGAACACCTGCTGCCGCAGGCGTCGTGCCACGGCATGTTCGCGCAAAAACGGCAGCCGGCAAAATGCCCGGACATCATCCGGGTGAATCGCCAACTTCAATTCGATTTCGCGGTTGTTGTCCATGTTGAATTCATGCGCCGGCTACGGCGGCGCCAGCCCGAAAAACTGCCGGATGTGAAGCAGCACATCGGCTTTGCTGCGGGTGGCTGCCGTGCCGCCCGCCGCTGACAGATGTTTTGCCAGCGCGAGATTGCGGTCGGTGAGCACGGTGGAGATTTCCGCAGCGATGTCCGGGCGCGCCGCCAGGATGCGGCGAAAGCCTTCCTTGTCGAGGCGGTAACATTCAATGTCGGTTTGGGCGACCACGGTGGCGCGGCGCGGCTCGCCGGTCATCATGCCCATTTCGCCGAACACCT
>JANPNJ010000313.1:0-2747 GCA_031427395.1 Burkholderiales bacterium | reverse complement strand
TTTTGAAGCCGAAATCTACGTCTTGAGCAAAGACGAAGGCGGTCGCCACACCCCGTTTTTCAACGGCTACCGTCCGCAGTTTTACTTCCGCACCACCGACGTCACCGGCGCGTTGCAACTGCCGGCCGGCACCGAGATGGTCATGCCCGGCGACAACGTCAAGATTGTGGTGCAGTTGATTGCCCCGATTGCGATGGAAGAGGGCTTGCGCTTTGCGATCCGCGAGGGTGGGCGCACAGTTGGCGCGGGTGTGGTTTCAAAGGTTGTGAAGTAGTTTTGAAGGCGTGAACAAGTGAACAGGTGAACGAGTGAACAAAGGCAGCAACAGCAATGCGACCGCCTTTGTTCACCTGTTCACCCGTTCACTTGTTCACCAAAGAATTAACCCAGTAACGGCTGCCAACAAAGCGGCCCAAAGGAATCGAGATGGCAACAGCACAACTCGCCAAGCAAAAAATTCGTATTCGCCTCAAGGCGTTTGACTATCGCCTGATTGATCAATCGGCGGCGGAAATTGTTGAAACCGCCAAACGCACCGGCGCGGTCGTCAAGGGGCCGGTTCCATTGCCGACAAAAATCGAGCGATTTGACTTGCTGCGTTCACCGCACGTCAATAAAACCTCCCGCGATCAGATGGAGATTCGTACCCATCTGCGTCTCATGGACATCATTGACCCGACGGATAAAACGGTCGATGCCTTGATGAAGCTGGATTTGCCAGCCGGTGTGGATGTCGAAATCAAGCTGTAAGTGGTTGATTTATCGGGCGGAGGCAGATATAATTCGCCCTCATTTTTCGTTTGGACTGAGCCGAAAAGGCCGACAAACACAGTAGTACGCGGTTAAACCCGTTCGCCAATTGTAGCGAACACCTCGCAACTCCTTGTTACTAAAGGATTTTCGAGGCTAAACACAAAAGGAATGAAGATGAGCTTAGGTCTCGTCGGCCGGAAGGTCGGCATGACTCGCATTTTCGCGGAAGATGGTTCTGCCATCCCCGTGACTGTGTTGGACGTGTCGAATAACCGAGTCACACAACTCAAAATCCCAGAAAACGATGGGTATGCCGGTGTCCAGGTTGCATTTGGAACACGTCGCGCATCTCGTGTGGCCAAGGCGCAAGCCGGTCATTACGCCAAAGCCGGTGTGGAAGCCGGTTCGGTTGTCAAGGAATTCAACATCACCGCTGAAAAACTCGCCGAACTCAAGGTTGGCGAGGTGCTTTCTGTCGAGATGTTCGCCGTCGGCCAAAAGGTTGACGTGTCGGGCACGACATTGGGCAAAGGTTTTTCCGGTGTTATCAAGCGTCATCACTTTTCGTCCAATCGCGCCTCGCACGGCAATTCCAAGTCGCACAACGTGCCGGGCTCCATCGGCATGGCGCAGGATCCGGGCCGCGTGTTTCCGGGCAAGCGCATGGCAGGTCATTTGGGCGATGTGTCCTCGACCATGCCCATGCTTGAAGTGGCGCGCATTGATGTCGCCCGCTCGCTGATTCTGGTCAAGGGTGCCGTGCCTGGCGCCAAAAACGGCACGATTGTTGTCCGTCCGGCCGCCAAGGCACCCAAATCGTCCAAAGCGAAGGGAGCCAAATAATGGATCTCAAAGTCATCAATGATAAAGGTGCCGCTGACGGCACCGTGGCCGCGTCCGCCGAATTGTTCGGCCGCGACTACAACGAAGCGCTGGTACACCAGATTGTGACCGCCTACCAAGCCAATGCACGCTCGGGCAACCGCGCGCAAAAAGGCCGCAGCGACGTGCAAAAATCCACCAAAAAACCCTGGCGTCAAAAGGGCACCGGCCGTGCCCGTGCCGGCATGGCCTCCTCCCCCCTGTGGCGCGGCGGCGGCCGGATTTTTCCGAATTCGCCTGACGAGAATTTTTCGCAAAAGGTCAACCGCAAAATGTATCGCGCCGGCATCGCCGCGATCCTTTCGCAACTGGTTCGTGAAGACCGCCTGTCCGTCATCGAAAACATGACACTCAGCGCGCCCAAGACCAAGGAATTGGTCGCCAAGCTCAAGGGCATGGGCATGGCGCAGGTGCTGATCATCACCGAAGACTTCAACGAAAACCTTTATCTCTCCTCGCGCAATCTGGAGCATGTGATGGTGGTTGAGGCCAAACACGCCGATCCGGTCAACCTGGTTCGGTTTGCCAATGTGGTGCTGACCAAAGGTGCGGTCAAACAATTTGAAGAGGTGCTCGCATGAATGCCGAACGTCTGTTGACGGTCGTGTTGCGACCCGTCATATCCGAAAAGGCCACCATGGTGGCCGACAAGCGCAAGCAGGTCGTGTTTGAAGTCCTGCCCAACGCCACCAAGGCCGAAGTCAAGGCGGCGGTGGAACTGCTCTTCAAGGACCAGAAAATTGAAGTGGCCAGTGTCAATATCGTCAATCAAAAAGGCAAGGCAAAACGTCACGGACGTTTTGAAGGCCGTCGCAACCACGTCAAGAAGGCATACGTCTGCCTGAAGGGTGACGGCGACATTCAGTTCATGGAAGGGGCGGCATAATGGCTCTGGTAAAAACAAAACCGACCTCGCCCGGTCGCCGCAGCATGCTCAAGGTGGTCAACGCCGAATTGCACAAGGGCGCGCCGCATGCGGCCTTGCTCGAGCCGCAATCCAAAAACGCCGGACGCAACCACCATGGCCACATCACCACGCGTCACCAGGGTGGCGGCCACAAGCAGCACTACCGCATCATCGATTTCAAGCGCAACGACAAGGACGGCATTCC
>JANPNJ010000312.1:0-13546 GCA_031427395.1 Burkholderiales bacterium | reverse complement strand
GTGCTGGCGCTGGCCAGCCCGTTTATTGCGGTGTTGGTGGCGTGGGCGGCGCTGTCGATTTCCATTGTTGCCTTCATGCGCACCCCGGCACTCAAATACTGGAAACAGGACAACAGCAGCGAACGCCATATGCTGGGGCCGCTGACTGATCTGCGGCTGGTGTTGTTGTTTGTGGTGGTGCTGGGTCTGGCGACCGCCTGCGGCTTGCTGGAAGTCGGCTACCCTGCCTACGCGACGTGGCTGTTGATGCCAGCCTTCGCCGGGGTGTTGCTGGCGGTCAATTCATTCGGCAGCGCGGTGGGTGGCGCGATTTTCGGCGCGCTCAAATGGCGCATGTCGATGGAGCGGCAGTTCGCGCTTTTGTTGCTGGTGTTTGGGATGTTGATGTTTTTGCACCTGGCGGTGGATGCGCGCGATTCACGGTTTGCCTTTGCCTTCATCGCCTTTGTCGCCGGTTGTGCCATTTCACCCGCGTTTGCCTCGCAGGCGCTGCTGATTTCGCGCCTTGCCCCCGCCAAATACGCCACCGAGGCGTTCACCTGGTCGGGCACTTTCATTGTCACCGGGCTGGGGGCGGGCATGGCGCTGGGGGGCGCACTGTCGGAGATTTACCACGTCAAGGCGCCGTTTGTGGCGGGCGGGGCGATCTTGCTTGCGGCAGCGGCGCTGGCGCTGGCGCTGAAGGCGCGGTCACCCGATACGGGGTTGCCTCCCCCGGCGCATGCGACTACTGCACACCCTCATCCATGACAATCCCCGGCGGCAGCCCGACGGTTTCGATGCCTTCGTCCCGCAGCGCCCGCGACTCCGCGCGCGAAACCTTGCCGCGGATATTGCGCGGCGACTCTTCGCCATAGTGCATCCTGCGCGCGGTTTCGGCAAAGGCAGCGCCGACGTTTTCAGTGTTGGCGATAACGAATTGCTTGAACTGCGTGAGCATGTGCGCCTGCAAATCCGGCACCATGGATGCGGCCAGCACCTCTTGCGAGGCAGAGACAGCAGGCAATGCGGATTGTGTCGCGGTTTCATTGTTTTCGCGCGTCACAGCGGCCGCACCCATGTTGAGGCGCGGCGCGGATAGTTGTTTGGCGATTTGTGTGTCGCCGCAGAGCGGGCACGCCACCATGTCGCGGGCGGCCTGGCGGGTGAAGTCATCGGCCGAACGGAACCAGCCGTCGAAGTGATGCTGTTGTGCGCAGGAAAGGTTGAAAACAATCATGTCAATTTTTATCCGCGAAGGTTTCGCCATACTGGTCACGCAAAATATTTTTTTGCACCTTGCCCATGGCATTGCGCGGCAGCGCATCCACCACAAACACCCGCTTGGGCACTTTGAAGTTGGCCAACTGTGTTTTCAGCCTGGCGATGATGGCGGCGTCTTCAAGCACCGCGCCAGCTTTTTTAACCACCACCGCCGCCACCGCTTCACCAAAATCAGGATGCGGCAAGCCGATCACGGCGCTTTCGGCCACGCCATCCATCGCATCAAGCAACAATTCGATTTCTTTCGGATAAACGTTGTAACCACCGGAAATCACCAAATCCTTTGAGCGCCCGACGATTGAAATGTAACCATCCGCGCTGACCACCCCCATGTCGCCGGTTTTGAAATAGCCGTCGGCGGTGAATTCCTCCGCCGTTTTTTCCGGCATTTGCCAATAGCCGGCCAACACGTTCGGGCCTTTGAGTTGCAGGTGGCCGATCTCATTGGGCAACGCCGTGCTGTCGTCATCTTTCGCCACCCGCACATCCACCCCCGGCAGCGCCAAGCCCACCGTGCCACCACGGCGCTCGCCGTGCAATGGATTGGACGTAATCATGCCAGTCTCGGTCATGCCGTAACGCTCCAGGATGGTGTGGCCGGTGCGTTCGCGGAATTCGCTGAAGGTTTCCGGCAGCAGGGGTGCCGAACCGGACACAAACAGGCGCATGTGTTGGCACGCGGCGGCATTGAAGCCCGGCTCGGTGAGCAGGCGCGTGTAGTAAGTCGGCACGCCCATGAAAACCGTGGCGCGTGCCATGGCGGCAATGGCGGCGGGCGCGTCAAAGCGATGGTGGAAAATCATCGCACCGCCGTTGAGCAAAATGGTGTTGAGCGCGACAAACAGGCCGTGTACATGGAACAACGGCAAGGTGTGCAGCAACACGTCGCCAGGTACAAATCCCCATGCCGCATGCAATGTCAGCGCATTGGACGACAGGTTTTGGTGGGTGAGCATCGCGCCTTTGCTGCGCCCGGTGGTGCCGGAGGTGTATAAAATCGCCGCCAGGTCATTGTCACGCTGATCAACAAACCCAGCCATTGGCGGGCAGTTCCGGGCATTTTTGTCCCAATCGCCGCTTCCTGATTGCACTTTGGCATCAACATCCATGGTGAAGCGGTGGCGAATTCCCAGCGATTCACAAACGGGCGCAAGCCAATTTTCATCCTTCGGCGCATGCACCAGAATTTTCGGGGTGGCATCACCGAGAAAATAGCGCATCTCGCTTTCGCGGTAGGCGCTGTTTAGGGGCAAATACACCACCCCGGCGCGCAGGCACGCGAGGTAGAGCAGCAGGGCTTCTACCGATTTTTCAACCTGCACGGCCACCCGCTCGCCTGGTGCCACCCCCAGCGACTGGATAAACCCGGCATAACGCGCGGTGGTGTCATCAAGCTCGGCAAACGACAGCGTGCGGCCGTGTTCGGTTTCAAGAAAAATTTGATCCGCATTCTGCGGAAAACGCGCCTGGAAATGTGCAAAGAGATTCATTGGGGAGGAGGTTTGGCTGGCTGGTGCGCGTGGCTCGGCATTGTAGACCGTTTGACGCGGCGAAATTTTGTGGCTTTGCCGCGCTCACTTCCTCGCGGCACGCTTGCGCAAAAACATCATCTCATCCGCCACCACAAACGCTTCAGCCAGCGAGTCCGCCGGGGGCACCGTGGCAAATCCGGTCGAGGCGCTGACACCGGCGGCAACCAGCTCTTTTTCAATGCGCGCCAGCACCACATCCACCATCGCCACACTGTCGCAGCTCAGCAGGATGCCGAACTCATCGCCACCCAAACGCGCCACCACATCCTGCCCGCGCATGGATACCGTCAGCGCATCGGCGGTGCGCTGAATCAATTCGTCGCCGGCGCCATGTCCCTGGCTGTCATTGACCGTTTTCAGGTCATTCAAGTCAATGATGATGATGCCCTGGATCTCGCGGGTGGGGTGTGACGCGGTGTCGTTGATGACGCCGTCCCATCCACGCCGGTTCAACAGGCCGGTGAGGCCGTCACGGTGCGCGGCGTCCGACCATTTCAGTGCCAGCGAGCGTTGCGCGGCAATCTGCATTTCCATGACCAGCAAGCGGCTGACCAGCGCCGCCGTCTGCCGCACCAGTGCCTCGCCCGAACGGATGCCGACTACCTCCGGCTCAGGGTCGATGCCACAGAGGGTGCCGATCAAATGGTTGTGGTCATCCAACAGCGGCACACCGATGTATGCCTTGATCGGCATCTGTGCGCGGATGGGCGCGTCCACATAGGCGGCGCAGTCTTCAACACAGGTGGCGAATTGCGGCCCGTCGCCTTGCATCATGCGGCAGCACAGTGATTCCCGCCAGGACAATTCCCCGCCCTCGGCGACATCGTAGCCGTTGTCGTGGGCATAAATGATTTTCCAGACATCGCCCCGCACCGTGGTCACCATCCACAATTTCAGCGGAATGCGGGTGTACAGGGATTGCAGCAAACCCCGGATTGATTCCACCGTGCATGGCGATACCTCAGCTTCGATCAACATGTTGACAGTGTGTCCATTGTGTTCACATATTTTGCATGTGGCAGCGGTTCTGTGCCCGTTGGGCTGCCATTATCAAATGCCAACTGCATCATACGGGCAACCCTATTTTAAGCTCGCGTTCGGCCACCCCCGCCCGCACATAGTCGGAAAATTCCGGCTTGGCCGCGGTTGAATCGCCCAATATCGCCGCAATCGCCCTGCCCGGCAACAACTGTATCTCCTTGCCATGAATCACATGGACCGCGCTGGACGCCGCCGCCAGCGCCACATAGGTGCCGCCACCCAGCTTGCCCAGCACAATGGTTTCCACCCTGGTGCCGCGCCGCTGCAATGCCAGCAAGGCATGCGCCAGATCGGCGAGATACAGGGACAACATCACCTTTTCGTCCTCCAGCGATGACGAGTGTGCCTCGCAATCCACCAGCACATGCAACGTCTTCACGGGGGTGTGGGCCGGGTCGCCCATGTTCCAGAAACACGCGGCCAGCGCGTGGGCGCGTGCCGCGGTCAAAGGCTGGCGGTCGATGCTGCCGACAATGGCGATGTCCCCTGCTGTGCCCTGCACCATCCCATTGGTCTGGTTGATGGCGTAGCCGCCTGGATACAGCGCGGTCAAATCCTTGCGTTGCACTGATTCCGTTTGCCCCGTGGGGGTCAGTTTGGCCGCCGCCAGGCGCGCACCCAGCATCTGGTGGCGCGCGGACAACGCCACGGGTGCGGGCAGCGCCACCTGATCGTTGAAAACCTGGTGTGCGCTGTCCAATTTCAGCCGCCCCGGCGTGCCGATGCTGACTTCAGCCACAGCGTGGAATGATGCGTCCAACGCGGACAATCCGGCCGTCGCCGCCAATATCGAGGGGCCCGACATGGCGAGCCGGGTGTGGTTGGCAAAATAACGCGCGCCACAGAGGGCGGCCAACATGCTGGCCCCGCCAAAACAATGCGCGCCCAGCACACAGACCATGCGGGAACCAGCGGCATCGGCTTTCAGGGCGGCGGCATACATGCGACGAAACGCACCCAGGGCCGGCAGCCCCTCGGATACCCGCACCCCGGCGGAATCGATGAACATCACCACCGGTGCCGCCGTGGCAGCCGCCACCGTGAACAGGCTGGCCAGCTTGTCGCACTCGGCCACACCCAGGGCGCCCGATGCCAACTTGTTTTCGATCATCGCCACATGCACGTTCTGGCCGTCAATCCGGCCACGGCCCAGTGTCAGATTACCAACAGACTCGCCGTTGTTGGAAGGGGAAAAGGCAACAGCCTGCTGAAATGGATTGGACATGGCGTGGTTTTGCGGGTGTCATTGCTCGCGCAATGATACCGCGCGGCGTGGGACGGTCGTGATGCACGCTTGGCGACGCGTTTTTGGGCGCGGCAAGTCCTGTGTCCGCCATGCGTTGTGAAATCGGCTGGGTTTGCTAGAATGCCCGACGCCCCACTTTTTGAAAGCCCGCCATGGATCACCAACCCACTGTCGCCAATCCCATTCTGGCCGAATGGACATCGCCATTTGGCATGCCTCCATTTGCCGCCATAGAGGCCGCCCACTATGAGCCCGCCTATGGGGTGGCCATCGCCGCGCACCGCGCCGAACTGGATGCCATTGCCGACAATCCCACCGCGCCGGCTTTCGACAATACCGTCGCCGCCTTCGACCGCAGCGGACGCCTGTATCAAAAAGTGGAGCGGTTGTTTGAAAATCTCACCGCCTCGGAAACCTCCCCCGCACTGCAAGCCGCCGAACGCGCGCTGGCGGCACCGGTTGCCGCGCACCTCAACGCCATTTACACCCACAGCGCCTTGTTTGCCCGCATCGACAGCGTGTACCACCAACGCGCCGCACTGGGTCTGAACGCCGAGCAATTGCGCCTGACCGAGCGCATCCACCTTGATTTTGTGCGCGCCGGTGCCAAACTGGCAGCCGACGCCAAGGTGCGCTACGGCGAGATCATGCAAAAGCTCGCCGAGCTCAATACCCGCTTCAGCCAAAATGTGTTGGCGGACGAGGGCGAATTCCAACTGGTGTTGCGCACACCCGAAGAATTGGCCGGTCTGCCCGGATTTGTGCTCACCGCGTCCAAACAAGCGGCCACGGAACGCGGCATCAGCGACGGCCATTTGATCACCCTGTCGCGCTCACACATCGTGCCGTTCTTGACCTTCTCCACCCGCCGCGATTTGCGCGAGCAGGCTTTCCTGGCGTGGATCACCCGTGGCGAATTCCACGAAGGTGATCCAATCCGCGACAACAAACTGGTCGCGGTTGAAATCATGACACTGCGCCTCCAACAAGCCGAACTGCACGGCCACCGCTGCTACGCCGATTACGCGCTCACCGACACCATGGCAGGCAGCCAGAAGGCCGTGTTTGAATTGCTGCAAAACATCTGGACACGCGGCAGCGCGCGTGCGCGCGTCGAGGCGGAGGATTTGCAGGACACCGCCACTGCCTGCGGCGACCACCTCACCATCGAGGCCTGGGATTGGTTTTACTACGCCGAAAAAGTCCGCCAGGCGCGGTTTGATTTCGATGAAGCGGTGGTCAAGCCCTATTTTTCCCTGGCACGCATGACCGAGGCGGCATTTGACTGCGCACAGCGCCTGTTTGGCATCAGCTTCACCCCGCGCCCGGATGTGGCGGCCTACCACCCCGACGTGCAGACCTATGAAGTGAAAAACGCCGTCGGCAAAACCATCGCCATTTTCCTGCACGACAATTTTGCCCGCGCCAGCAAACGCGGTGGCGCATGGATGAGCGCCTACCGCCAGCAAAGTCGCATCGACGGCGAGGTGCTGCCGATCATTGTCAACAACAACAATTTCGCCAAGGGCGCGCCCGGTGAGCCAACACTCCTCTCATTTGATGATGCCCGCACGCTGTTCCACGAATTCGGCCACGGCCTGCACGGCATGTTGTCGAATGTGCATTACGAGCGCCTCTCGGGCACCAGTGTGCTGCGCGATTTTGTCGAGTTGCCCTCGCAATTGTTTGAGCACTGGCTGTCCGAGCCCGCCGTGCTGAAACAGCACGCCCGCCACGTCGAGACCAACGAGAGCATTCCCGACGCGCTGATCAAAAAAATGAAACAGGCGCGCACTTTCAACCAGGGTTTTGACGCTGCCACCTTCAGCGCCTCGGCACTGGTGGACATGAATCTGCACGCCCTCACCAACATGGAGGGGCTCGATCTCGCCATATTCGAAACTGAACAAAAAGCCGCCATGAACATGCCGCGTGAATTGTATTTGCGCCACCGGCTGCCGCATTTCTCACATTTGTTTTCAAGCTCCGGTTATGCGGCGGGCTACTATGTGTATCTGTGGGCCGAAGTGCTCGACGCCGACGCCTATGAGGCCTTCACCGAAGCCGGCAATCCGTTTGATGCCGTCACCGCCAAACGCCTGCTCAAATTCATCTATTCCAGCGGCGGCACCATGCTGCCCATGCAGGCCTACGAAGGCTTTCGCGGCCGCGCACCGACCGTGGAGCCAATGTTGAAAAAGAAGGGCTTTGTTGAGGCATGAGATGTGACATGAAACGCGGCAAGGCGTGTCCCCAACCTGCCCTCCGCCGCCTGTGATCATGCCCTGCCAACTTTTTTATTACCCCAGCAACGCCAGCCTCGCGCCGCACATTCTGCTGGAGGAGATTGGCGCGCCGTTTGAGCTGGTGCGGGTCGATCGTGAACACGACGCCCACAAATCTCCGGACTACCTGGCCATCAATCCGGCTGGTGTGATTCCCGCCCTGGTGGACGGGGAGGTTCGGCTGGGCGAAGCTGCCGCCATTTGCCTGTACCTGGCGGACAAACACCCTGAAGCCAACCTCATCCCGCCGCTGCAAAGTGCGGCGCGCGCGCAGTGTTACCGCTGGCTGGTGTATCTCACCAACACGGTGCAGGCGGAATTGCTGCACTATTTTTATCCGGATCGCCTCGGCGGCGAACACGCGGCGCTGATCCAGCAACGCGCCAGCCAACGCCTGCTGCCGATGCTGGCAATCCTCGACGCCCAGATCGCCGCATCCGGCGGACCGTATTTACAGGGCAACCTCTACACCATCGCGGACATTTATTTGTTCATGATGTGCCGCTGGACACGCAATCTTTCCCACCCGGCCAGAAGTCTCGCGCATCTGGCGGAATTTTTGGAAGTGATGCGCCAGCGCCCGGCGGTGATGCGCGCCCACGCCACCGAAAATCTCACCCCACCCTGGTTTTGATTGTTGCGGCGAATGACCCGATGAAAATCGCAGTGTTGATCACCGGCGGCACCTTCGACAAAGAGTACAACGAGCTCAACGGCGAATTGTTTTTCAAAAAAACCCATGTACCGGAAATGTTGGCAATGGGACGTTCATTGCTCGACACCCGCATCCACACCCTGATGATGAAAGACAGCCTGCTGATGGACGATGCCGACCGCGATGTCATCGCCAAGGCGTGCAAGCAGGCCCGCGAAAAAGCCATCGTCATCACCCACGGCACCGACACCATGGCCGACAGCGCGCGTTATCTGGCTGGGCGCATCAACAACAAAACCGTGATCCTCACCGGCGCGATGGTGCCCTACAAATTCGGCTCCTCCGACGGGCTGTTCAACCTCGGCAGCGCGCTGGCCTATGCACAGGTGCAGCCCCACGGCATTTATGTGGCGATGAACGGGCGCTGTTTTGCCTGGGACAAGGTGCGGAAGAACAAGAAAAAAGGCGTGTTTGAGGCGCGCTGAAAAATATTGCAGGATGCGGCAACCCACAAACTATGCAAGCGGTGGATGTGCCAACCTACGGGATCAACAGCCGCGTCCGCCAATATTCCGGCTCCCGGTGCATATGTGCGACTGCAATAATGATGATTTCAATTTCGGTCGCCTCATAAACCAAACCATAGGGAAAGCGCTGCATCTGACAGCGGCGAATCGTATCAGCCAAAGGATGCCAGGCAAGCGGAAACCCCCTGATGCGCTGGATGGTCGCCCACGCCTCATCACGAAATTCATCTCCCAGGCGAATTCGCTGTGCATTGTAATATTGGACAGCTTCAAAAAGCTCTCGCCGCGCGGGTATTAAAAACCTGACTTTCAAATCTTCTTGCCAAGTTCCGCGAAAACCAACTCCGCGTCAACCGCGCCAATCTCACCGGCACGGTACGCGGACAATCTATCTTCCGCCTCCTTTCGCCAACTTGCATCCAGCAGGGGGTTGGACTGGTCGAGACTGGCAATCAATCCTTCCACCAATGCCGCACGATCATTGGATGGCAACCCAAGCGCCTGATGCAAAATGAATGTTGCTGATTGAGACATAACCACCTCCATGAAAAACTGGTGAAACTGTACCAGATGTTCCAATGCCATGGATTGCCGCCCCATTCACCCACACCCGTCTGCCATAATCCCCGCCAACCATGCCACGGCGCACAACGCCTGCCGCATATTGCCAAACCAACCCAAAACCCAACAGGTGAAAACATGGCCCTGAAAAGTCTGACTGAAGACCAAATCCGCGACTGGTCGCGCGAACAAAAAGACACGTGGTGGTTCAACAACGTCTATCAGCGCGACATGGCGCAGCTCACGCTGCGCTCCGGCATCACCGGCTTTTTGCTCGGTGGCATCTTGTGTGCGACGGCGTTGTACATCGGCGCCAAGACCGGGATTGGCATTGGGGTCGGACTGACATCGGTGATTTTGTCGTTTGCGATATTCCGCATCCTGCACAGCGCGGGGTTGGCGGCCGACTACACCATCCTCGAAAACAACTGCACACAGTCGATCGCCACCGCCGCCGGCTATGTGATGATGCCGCTGATTTCGAGCCTCGCCGCCTACATGCTGGTCACCGGCAAAATCATTCCGGCGTGGCACATGATCACCTGGATGGTGGTGTGCTCGATCCTCGGTGTGTTGATCGCCTTTCCGCTGAAGCGGCGCTTCATCAACGACGAACAACTGCCCTTCCCCGAAGGCCGCGCCGCCGGTGTGGTGCTGGATGCGCTGTACACCGGCCACGCCGACAGCGGCATGTTCAAGGCCAGGCTGCTGGGCTGGACGGCGCTGGCAGCCGGCCTCTACCAGGTCATCATCAGCGACGGCTGGATGAAGCTCATCCAGTTCAAGATTTTCATGATGGACAAGTGGGCGGGCCTGAAGGCACCGTGGTATTTGCACGAGCGCCTCGACAGCTACTACTACCTGGCCGCCGCCAAATACCAATTGTGGATACCGAATATCCTCGGCACCGACGTGCGCCAGCTTGGCCTGCGCTTCACACTCGATGCCGCCATGCTGGGTGTGGGCGGGCTGATGGGCATACGGGTGGCCACCAGTGTGTTGCTCGGCGCGTTCATTAATTTTGTCATTCTCGCGCCGATCATGATCAACATGGGCGACATCGCGCCACGGGTGTTGGCCGACGGCACCATTGTCAAGATTTCGCGCGGTGAAATCGTCAACCAGTGGGCGCTGTGGTGGGGCGTGACCATGATGATTGTCGGCTCGCTGGTGAGCCTGCTGGCGAAGCCGGAGCTCATCACCAGCCTGTTCCGGGCGCGGGCAAAACCGGTGGACGGCGCAGCGAACGGCACCGACTTGTTGAAAAACATCGAAGTCCCGCTGTGGATTTCGTGGGTCGGTGTGCCGATTTTCAGTGTGCTCGGCGCGGTGGTCACCCATGAGTTTTTTGGGGTGCCGTGGCTGCTGGCGTTCATTTCCCTGCCGCTTATTTTTGTGTTGACCGTGATTTGCACCAACGCGATGGCACTCACCTCATGGACACCCACCGGCGCGCTGTCAAAAATCACCCAGTTCTCCATCGGTGCCATCGACCGCACCAACCCGGCCAGCAATTTGATTCCAGCCGGCATGACCGCCGAGATCGCCTCCAATGCCGCCAACCTGCTGTCGGACATCAAGCCCGGCTACATGCTGGGCGGCAAGCCACGCCATCAGGTTATCGGCCATGTGATCGGCATTTTTTCCGGCGCGCTCGCCGCTGTGCCGTTGTTTTATTTGCTGTTCCTGCCGCCGGATGCGGGCGGGGTGCGCTCGGTGGCCACTATCGTTTCGGATCAATTCGCCTTCCCGGCTGCGTTGCAGTGGAAAGGTGTGTCGGAGTTGATTGCCAAAGGTGTCAGCACCCTGCCCTACACGGCCATTGTGTCGATGATTGTCGCGGCGGTGGCGGCACTGATTTTTGAAATCGCGCGCATTGTCACCAAGGGTCGTTTTCCGATTTCATCGGTGTCGGTCGGCCTTGGCGTTGTGTTGCCGCCGGAAGCGTCATTCATGATGTGGGTGGGCGCGATGGTGTTCTGGTGGATGGGCAAACGCCACACGGTTGCCGGCAGCAAGGGGCACACGTTATGGGTCGAGGGTTGCGAGCCGATTTGCGCGGGCTTGATCTCCGGCGCGGCCTTGGTGGGCATCGGCAATGCCATTGTGAATGTGTTGATGTAAGAGTAAAAGTCATTTATTGGTGCGGCATTTGAGACATTTTTGGCTCAAATGCCGCACCAGACATCGTTCTTCATTTTCCGCCTACCCATCACTTCACCCTTATGCTATGATGCCGTGATGCGTTGATGCGCAAACTAGGGCCTGTCATGCGAACCACACTAAATCTTGACCCACAACTGATCAGCACCGCCAAACGCCTGGCGGCGGCGCGTTCGGTCGCGCTCGGCGACATCATTTCCGAGCTGGCCAACAAAGGGCTGGAAGCGCAAAACAAAATTCCCGTCCGGCTCAAAAGCGGCTTTCCGGTGTTCAAACCTGCCAAGGGTGCCGCCATGATCGGGCCGGATGATGTCAAACGGGACGAGGATTGATGGCCAGGACGGTTGCCGCCACTGCGCGGCCAGGATTAAGGCAAGGATCAAGGTTACGGATACCATTTTTACTTGATGTCAATGTATTGATCGCGCTGGCGTGGCCGAACCATGTCCACCACATCACGGCACACGCATGGTTTGAGAAAGCGGGGCATCAATGCTGGTCAACCTGCCCGCTGACACAGTTGGCTTTTGTGCGTATTTCGTCCAATCCGAAAATCATTTCCGACGCCGTCAGCCCGCGTGCCGCCGTGCATTCGCTCGAAAAAATAACCGCGCTGCCGGGGCATGTCTTTTGGCCGGATGATTTGCCGGTGATTGGTTTGGCAGGCTTTGGCGCCGCCGCGCTGGCAGGACACCGGCAGGTCACCGATGCCTATCTGATCGAATTGGCGAAACACCATAAAGGCATGGTTGCCACCCTTGATGCGAGCCTGTCAGACCTGCTGCCGCAGACAGAGCGCGCCAAATATATTGCGTTCCTTGGCGCGATGTAAGCGCTGCGTTGCCGCCCGGACTGCGGACAGGGTTTCACCTGCCCCGCGCCATACAAAAATATTCGCCCATACACCAACTGAACAGCCAGAAGCCCCCGATGCAAACCGAAACCAGGCAACAACCATTGCGCGCGATCATCGCCGCCGTACAACTTCAAACCGTCAGCGATGTTGAGTTTGAATCCTCCTTGACCGAGCTGCGCGAGCTGGCCAAAACACTCGGCTATGAAGTCGTCAACACGTTCACCCAAAAACGCGCGAGCTTTGACCGGGCAGCCTACCTGGGCACGGGCAAGCGCGAAGAGATTCGGGATTTTGTGGCAAACGAGCCTGCCGACGCGGACAATGACGAACCGGTTGATCCGCGTGCCGACATTCTGCTGATCGACCACGATGTCTCCCCCTCGCAGGCGCGCAATCTCGAAATCGCGGTCGGCTGCGAAGTGATGGACCGCACCATGGTCATCCTTGAAATTTTCCACCGCCACGCCAGCTCGCGTGCGGCGCGCGCGCAGGTCGAAATCGCCCGGCTCGGCTACATGGCACCGCGCCTGCGCGAAGCCGCCAAGCTCGCGGGCCCCAAAGGTCGGCAGCGCAGCGGCACCGGCGGTCGCGGCGCGGGCGAGACCCACGCGGCATTGGACCGGCAAAAAATCCGCAACCGCATCGCCGAGCTGCAACTGGAAATCACCGCCATGGATGCCGAACGCCAGACGCAGCGCGCGCGGCGCCAGGAGGGACAAAGCGGCCAGGCCGGCCAGAGTGGAAAAGGTATTGCCCGCGTGGCACTGGTGGGCTACACCAACGCCGGCAAATCCACCCTGATGCGCGCCCTCACCGGCAGCGAGGTGCTGGTGGCCAACAAACTTTTCGCCACGCTCGACACCACCGTGCGCGCACTCCATCCCGAGAGTGTGCCGCGTGTGCTGGTGAGCGACACCGTGGGCTTCATCAAAAACCTGCCGCACGATTTGGTGGCCTCATTCAAATCCACCCTCGACGAAGCCGCCGAATCGTCACTGCTGCTGCATGTGATTGACGCCAGCGACCCAGGCTTTGCACGCCAGCTCGCGGTGACTGAGGCGGTGCTCAGTGAGATCGGTGCCGAGGCTGTGCCACGGATTCGTGTGTTCAACAAAATCGACATGGTGGGTGACGCCGCCGCGCAGGCCGCGTGTGAGGCGGCGTTGCGCGCGCAGTATCCGCAATGTATTGTCATGAGCGCGCGCCGCGAAGCCGATGTCGCCGGGCTGCATGCCGCCATCCGTGCGTTTTTCCGCAAAGACATGGTTGAGGCAGAGCTGTTCCTGCCCTGGTCGGCACAACAACTGCGCGGAAAAATTTTCGCCCGAAGGAGACGTCGCGCACCGCATCGTGCCAAGCGCCGTCGATGCGCAGCGAAGTCGTCAGGCCGCGCACGGAAAGGGCGGGCGCGGCGCTC
>JANPNJ010000311.1:0-2347 GCA_031427395.1 Burkholderiales bacterium | reverse complement strand
CCAACCATAACGCCATCGCAGAAATCATCGGCTCACGCACCGAGGCCACCAACCAGTTTGAAGAAATTCAAATCAACACCAGCATTGCCGCCGGCACGGCCTACCCCGCCAACGGCCCCTTCTATCAAAGCCTGGCAGCGTTTATTCCGACTTTCAACAATGCATTGCCGATTGCCTACAGATGGCGTTGTATCGCCTGCGGCAAACGCGAAAGCACCAACGTCTCAACGGCTTTCCGCGCCATGGTGGCACTCGAAGGCACCATCGGCAAATTCGACTACAAGCTAGGCTACTCCCAGGCGGGCAACCGCGCGGGCTCCAACCTTGCCGGTGGCTACTACTACACGGTTGCGCTCAACCAGGCGCTGGCCAGCGGCCAGATCAACCCTTGGCTGCAACCCGGCCAAACCCAGACTGCCGCCGCCACCGCATTGCTGGCTGGTGCGAGCGCCAGCGGCCAGTCGCTGTTTGGTGGCGAAGCCACGCTGAATCAATTTGACGGCGCGCTGTCTGGTGAGTTGTTCAATCTGCCGGCCGGTGCCGTGTCCATGGCGGTGGGTTTTGACGCGCGCAAGGAAACGTTCCGCTTCCGCAGCGACGCCCCAACCCTCGCGGTCTCGCTCGCGCCATTTGACACCGGCATCCCGAAGGCTTCCCGCGACATCAAGGCCACCTATGCCGAGGTGCTGATTCCCATCCTGAAGTCACTCGAAGTCACCGCCGCCATCCGCAACGACCGCTACAGCGATTTCGGCAACACCACCAATCCAAAGTATTCGATCCGCTTCAATCCATTCAGCCAGATTCTGTTCCGCGGCTCGTACAGCGAAGGCTTCCGCGCGCCGAGCTTTTTCCAGCTTTATTCGGTGGGCGGCCCGTCACCTCTGGCGCAAAACATCAACGATCCGATTCTGTGCGCCACCTTTGTCGCCACCAATCCGGCCTGCGGCATTCGTGTTGATCAGATCAGTGGCGGCAATCCTTTCCTGAGGCCGGAAGTCTCCAAGCAGCACACCTATGGCTTTGTGCTGGCGCCCGCCGACTGGATGTCCATCAGTGTTGACCGCTGGAAAATTGAACGCACCCAGCGCATCTTCCTCTTGACCGTCACTGGTGCCAACGGTGTGCTGGCCAACTTCCAGACCTTCCCGGACAGCTTTATCCGCAATGCCGCTGGCGCACTCACCGCCATCCGCGCCGGTTATGTCAATGCCGACGGCGACATTGCCCAAGGTACGGAAATCGGCGTCACCGCCAATTGGCGCGCCATGGGTGCCAAGTGGACTGCCGCACTCGACGGCACCAAGATGGACAGCTACAAATCGCGCGTCTTCAAAACCCGCGACTATGTACAAGCCGTAGGCGGCGCGTGGGATGCGTCCACCGTTTATCCAAAATGGAAACACAACGCACGCATCACCTACTCGCGTGGCAACTGGAGCAGCACACTTAGCCAAAACTACACGGCAGGTTACAAAAACTTTGTGCCGGATGGTGTGGCCTTTGCGCCCAACTGGAAAGCCGATGTCGAGAGCTACATTCTCTACAACATCTCCGCCACCTATCGCGGCATCAAAAGCCTGACCATCATTGGCGGCATCCAGAATATTCTGAACACCGATCCGCCGTTCACCGCCGCCAACGTGGACTTCGCACCTGGCACCGCATGGGATGCGCGTGTGGCCAACCCACGCGGCCGCGCCTACACCTTGAATCTGAACTACAAGTTCTAGTCTCAACTAGACTGTTACGGCAAAACCTCACGGGGTGCCAGTTTGGCACCCCGTTTTTATTTGATTCCCATGGACAACACCACCCCGCCTTTTGTCTCACCCATTACCCGTCGCCAGTTTCACTTGGCGGCACTGGGCACATTCGCCGCCATCAGCAGCGCCATGGTGTCGTTGCCCGCTGCGGCGGCATCACGGCGAGGCCCAAGCCGTCTTGCCTTGGTCAAACCACCCGCCCTCAAACGCGGCGACCTGGTGGGGCTCATCGCCCCCAGTGGCGCGACCAACGACACTTTCGTCCAGCAACGCGTGAAAAACCTCGAAGCCTTTGGCATGCGCGTGAAGGTGAGCCGCCATATCCTCGCCACGCGCGGCAACACGGCGGGCAGCGCGCAACAGCGGGTGGATGATTTGCACGCGATGTTTTTGGACATGGAAATCAAAGCAATCTGGGCGGTGCGCGGCGGCTCGGGTGCCTCACAAATGCTGCCACTCATTGACTACCCGCTGATCCGCCGCCACCCCAAAATTTTTGTCGGCTATTCCGACATCACCGCGCTGCATCTGGCGATCCTGCGTCATGCGGGGCTCATCACCTTCCACGGCCCGGTGGCGTC
>JANPNJ010000310.1:0-3008 GCA_031427395.1 Burkholderiales bacterium | reverse complement strand
GGTTGCGGCGGTTAGGTCTGCGCAAAAAGTCTTTAACGTTGGAGATGACCGGTGGACAGTAGGCGGGCGAAGCCCGCCGATAGGATGTCCGCGTCGATCAACCTGTTACACGGCGTCATTCCAGCGCCACTTCGCAATAAGCGATGGGTCGACATCGGTCTCGAGAAGGGTTTGAGTTCGAACCATGTCCAATTCCATTTCCACGCTTTCAATGTCCGCGCCGAACAAGCGGTGCGCCTCCCCAACCACTGCACCGATATAGTTTAGAGCTTGAAGGCACAAACTTAGCACCTCCGATTCACCAATCTCCTCCACGACCCAGGTTCTGTGAATTCCGAACTGCTCCCATTGCTGCGAGTGCTCTCCATCGAGGAAGAAGCCAACATTCGCCTTTAACCGCTCCAATATCCAGGCTGATGGGGCGAGGAGCGGCACCGGGCCCTGCATTCCGAGCTTGAAACGACGGCCGCGAAAGACGCCGGACCGCGCGGTGCTTCGAGCCTTCAACGAGCTCTGCTTCACAACAATGTTCCGCGCTTGGACGAAGCGCCGCAGCAGATCACTCTCCTTCATTTCCGTTTGCTTTCTCACGTACCAAGACTCAAAGCCCTCCGGCTTCCTCGGCTCGCTCTGCAACATGAAGGTGGTATTCCGCAGCGCCTGGATGAAGGCGTTCAAGTTGAACTGAAACTCCAAGGGAACGTGGTAGTGCTCGGCGCACTTCCCGAGAAAGTAGGCCGCCTCATCGAACTTCTGGTGCGTGTCCGGGATTGGGCACTCGCCTCGGTCGTTCACCTCAGAGGTTCCTAAGCCGTATAACGTTGGCGATGACCGGCAAACAACAATTGCCGCCCAGTGGCCTCCTGATGTTGTTTGTCCGAGTCGATCAACCAGTTAGGCCCGCTCATCTATTCCTCTCCGCGCTTCGTTGCGAAGAAAGTGATGTATTTCCTCTGGAGTAAAGGCTGTAGGGCGCTGAAGCGTGCCCAAAGGTGAGTACTTGCTTTGAGCAAAGTGCTTATGCAGTGCTTCAAACTCCTCAAAAATGGTTTGGTCGGAATATTCAACTCTGGTCTTCTCCACGTAGTGTTTGAGTGCGAGCCAGTAACAGCGGACATCAATGGAGAACGTGTTCCAAACAAGATCAGTATCCAACAGCCGTCGTCTTACGAGGATGGCAAGATTCTCATAGAAGACCAACAAGCTGTCTTCCAAATCCACGGCGCCTGGGGTCTCCAGAAGCTTGGATGCAAGGCGACCGCGAATCTTCTGCATTTCGCCTGAATCGTATTGAGCAGCGAGCTGAATAAAGAGCTGAAGACATGTAAGGCTTTTTGCAGATCGATTCTGGAGCCACACAATCAATAGCGCGCATAGCACCGCTGCCAAACTCCCCCACGCTGAAATTGCTGAATAGAAGATTGAGTTGTCCATGGTGTCTTCTAGGGCCTAACGAACAGCGTCCATCCGCCGCGCCGCGATGCCAATCGCGGGCAACGAACTTAAACGCGGCGAATAAACCTTGTTGAACTTAAGCGCCGCCTTGAACAGGCGCTGGTTGGTGCCATGGGGGTTTGTGAGCTTGGTGGGCGAGTGCATGCGCAAATTATGACGGTAGATTTGTCACGCGTGTTGCTTTTCTCAACCGATTTCGGATTCATCAACACCAGCAACGCACCCTGACTTCTCGATCTGAAAACCTGGCGCAAAGCGAGAAGAGCAGAAAAAACTCAACGAGGCATCGAGTAGAAATACGGGCGGGAGCGTCCGCTAGGCCGTCGAAAAAATCGGCAGCCGGGCGGCCCAATTGGGGTCAGAGTCCGATCTACCGAACTCGTCGCTGTCGCGTCTCCTTCCGGTAATCAGAATCTGACCCCAAATGGGCCACCCGACTGCCGATTTTTCGGTTCGCGTCTGGTTGGATATGTTGGCCCATGCACTTAAAATTGCACACTCGACTTCCTCTGAGTGAACCACCATGCAAAACACTGAATCCACTCTGGCCATTACCGTGCCGCCTGCTGTGTTGGCTGCTTTGCATATCTCGGCATCGGACCCCGTGCGTTGGGAGGTGCGCGGAGGTCAGGCTGTGATGAAAGCTGCAGAGCGCAAACGCAGCGTGGATGAGGTTGCAGGCATGCTGGCACCCGCCCTCAAAGGCAGACGCATTCGCTGGAGCGACGAGGAAGACTCAACCGAGCCGAGACTTGACGAACCGACAGTCCAGTGCCTTGGCAGCGCGAATGGTGTCAGCGGAGTGTTGTGCCGAAGTGCGGTAGACGGACACTACTTTTTTCGGGTCTACGACGCTGACCACAACTTCACGGACTATTTGCTGATCCACGATGACCTACCAGTCACCATTTCGAATGACGCTCTGGCTTCGTTCTATCGGGCGGGTGACGAGCCAATCCCAGATTACTTCTTGGATCACAGCCCAGAGGTGCTGGGGCGGGCGAATGTGGTGCCCCAAATTGCCGAACCAATAACTTGACTTGCATCGCGGCGCGGCGGATGAACGTTGTTCGTTAGGCACCATGCCAGCTTCTGCCGCATTCGTTTGCGCAGAGAATTAGCAACCCTGCTGCCTGCAACAAGACAGGCGCCTCAATGAACCAATACAACGCAAAGATCAAACCTTACTTCGACGCGGAACTGCGAGATGCGGCGCTGCGCAACACGATCCGGCTGGCTCGTTCAAGCACCTTGAACGCGCGCACGTGTTGGGGCAGCCGTCAACGCGTCTGCATCTCCTGGCGCATTGGTGCATGCTGAAGTGGGCAGTGCAAAACGGAAGCTCAGGCGAGTTTGTCGGCCAACTTGTTCGCATTGTTGTCGGATACCTGCTTGGTCGCCGAAATGGTGATTGCGTTAGACTGGCTCAATGAATACAAGCTACTCAGCAGTTGTAAAGCAAGATGCCGGTTGGTGGATTGGCTGGATCGAGGAACTCCCCGGTGTCAATTGCCAGGAGGAAACACGCGAAGACCTGATCGAGTCATTGCGGG
>JANPNJ010000309.1:0-2651 GCA_031427395.1 Burkholderiales bacterium | reverse complement strand
GCCGTCGGTGACGCTGCCCTCATGCGGCACCATCAGGCTGGCAAAGGCAATCGCCGCCGGTGCGCTGATGAACGAGACAATCATGATGTGGCCGATGGCTTCCGGCACAATCGGCCGCAGGATCACCCCATACAGCACCATTACCGTGCCGGCGATGCCCGCCATGCCGCACGACATGGTGATGAACAGCTCACCACGCGTGAGCTTGGCGATGTAGGGCTTGATGACCAGCGGGGCTTCCACTGTGCCCAGAAAAACATTGGCCGCGGTGGACAGCCCGACCGCGCCGCCGACACCGAGCGTTTTTTTCAGCACCCATGAAAAGGCATTGACCACCAGCGGCAAAGTTTTCCAGTAAAACAACACCGATGACAGCGCCGACACCACAATGATGAGCGGCAATGCCTGGGTGGCGAATATGAACGGCGCGCGCGCGCCTTCCTTGAGCACAAAAGGCGCGTCGGCCCCGCCGAGAAAACCAAACACCAGCATGGTGCCCGCGCGCGTGGCATCGGCCACGCTGTTCAACACGCTGTTGAGCAACCCCGCCACTTCCCGGAAATACGGGAATTTGAACATCAGCACAAACATCACCACTTGCAAAATGATGGCGCCAATCACGGTGCGCCACGGAATCACCGCGCGTTTTTCAGACAATGCCCAGGCAAACGCGTACAACACAAAAAAGCCCAGCAGGCTTTGCAGGATCAGCATCATGGTGGTGAACTTTCGTTGGATTGACCCGACCAGGTCTTGGTGTCATGGAGAATCAAGTCAGAGGCGGATGAAATAATACTCGGTGCGCGCCAACTTTTGCACGTCGCGTAAAATCGCCAAACCCGCCACCCACCAGATAACAGACGATGTCCCCACTGATGAAACCAACTTTTGCACATGTTTTTTGCGTTGCCGCCGCCGCGTTGTTGGCAGGCTGTGCGCAAGCCCCGATGGCAACCGTGGCGGCAGTTCCGCCATCGGCAACCGTCGCCGTGAAACTGATCGCCTTCAACGATTTTCATGGCAATTTGAAAACCCCCAATCTGCGTGTGCCGGTGGCGGACGCCAGCCAGAGCACCGGCATCCGCTTTGCGCCTGCGGGCGGGGTCGAGCAATTCGCCGCCGTGGTGAAGTCGCTGAAGGCAAAAAATCCCAATCACGCGGTGGTGACGGCGGGCGACATGGTGGGTGCCACGCCCCTGCTGTCGGCGCTGTTCCGGGATGAGCCCACGATTGAAGCCATGAATCTGGTCGGTGTGGATTTTCATGCGGTGGGCAACCACGAATTTGATTACGGGGTGGCACACCTGAAACGATTGCAGGCTGGCGGCTGTGCCGTGGATGCCAAAACCGGCCAGCCCGATTGCCAGGGCCGGCCGCCATACCAAGGCGCGGCATTTCAATTCCTGGCCGCCAACGTCATGGATGACGCCGCCAAAAAAACGCTGTTTCCGGCTTATGGTGTAAAAGAATTTGAAGGCATCAAGGTGGCCTTTATCGGCATGACGCTGCGCGGCACACCGGACATTGTGCGGCCGGGTGGCACCGCCGGCTTGACGTTTGCCGATGAAGTCGAAACCGTGCAACGCCTGTTGCCGGAAATCCGCGCGCAGGGCATCGAAGCCATTGTGGTGGTGATGCACGAAGGCGGCGAGCAAACCGGCGGCATCAATGAATGTGTCGATTTCAAAGGCAGGGGGCGCGTGATCGCCGAAAAGCTCGATGCGGCGGTGAGTGTGGTGGTCACCGCCCACACCCATCGTTTTTATATTTGCGAGGTGGCGGGCAAGCTCGTCACCAGCGCGGGCAGCTACGGCACACTGGTCACCGAGATCGATCTGACACTGGATCGCGCCAGCAAAAAAATCGTCGGCAAAACCGCGCGTAATCTGGTGGTTCAGCCGGATGGCCTGAAAGATGCCGCGCTGACTGCATTGGTTGCGCACTACGCAACATTGTCCGAGCCGCTGGAAAAACGTGTGGTCGCCAAGTTCCGGCAGGAAGTCTCTGCGGTCACCAATGCCGCCGGTGAATCCACACTCGGCAATTTGATTGCCGACGCGCATTTGTTTGGTACCGCCAGCCCAGACAAGGGCGGGGCGGTGATCGCTTTCAACAACGCCGGTAGTTTGCGTGCGCCGATCATTCCCGATGCCGACGGGGGCGTGGTCTATGGGGCGCTGTTTAATACCCAGCCGTTTCAAAATGACTTGATCGTAATGAATTTGACCGGTGCCCAGCTCAAACAACTGCTCGAACAGCAATTTGGCGCAAACATCGGCGAGCGGGTGCGCATCATGGGGGTGTCGGCGGGCTTCAGCTACGCTTGGGATGCCACCCGGCCGCGTGGGGAGCGGGTGCTGGCCGACAGCATGAAATTAAACGGCAACACGATACGACCCGATTGGCAGTACCGGGTCGCGGCCAACAACTACATGGCAGGTGGCTCGGAAGGATTGACCGTATTCCGTGAGGGCACCGAGAGGCAGGTCGGCATACTCGACCTGGAGGCGCTGGTGGGCTATCTGGAGGCAACGAAATCGATTTACACCCCGCCGCCAATTGGCTTGCGGATACAGCGCCGGAACTGATCGAACATCAACCCGACATCAACTGTTGTTTGGTTACAACAGCCGAAGTGAATTCCTCGTCAA
>JANPNJ010000308.1:0-3173 GCA_031427395.1 Burkholderiales bacterium | reverse complement strand
AAATCAACCTGGCCGCCGAGCAGATCGGTCATGGCTGGCGCGGTGCCTTTGTATGGCACGGTCAACACGTCGGTCTCGATGGCGCTCATGAACAACATGCCGCAAAGATGTGAAGCCGAGCCGATGCCGGCGTTGGCATAGGAGACCTTGTCCTTGTTGGCTTTGACGTAGGCCAGCAATTCTTTCAGATCCTTTGCCGGGAAATCTTTTTTGGCGATCAAGGTCATCGGCACATCGGTGATGAGGCCGATGGGCTCCAGGTCTTTGTTGACATCGTATTTGAGGGTGCGATACAGCGATGGCGCGGTGGAGATGCCGATGTGCATCAACAGCAGGGTGTAGCCGTCGGGTGAGGCGGCGACTGCCCGGCCCACACCAATGGTGCCGCCCGCGCCGGCCACGTTTTCAATCAATACCGGCTGGCCGAGCGCCTTGGACATGACCTGCCCGACCGAACGCGCCACCGTGTCGGTGGGGCCGCCTGCCGCAAACGGCACAATGATGGTGACGGGCTTGTCCGGGTAGGCGTGTGCCATGCCGATGGCAAGACCGGTGGTGAGTGCCGCAACAGATGTGATTATTTTTTTCAACAACATATGACCTCCAGGGAGCGCGTGAATGGAAATCGAACGGGATTGCCAGGGAGCAACGATTTTACGCCATTGAAGTTGACGGGGTGCATGAATGTGCAGGCCGCCTTGTCATGCGTTAGCCTTTGCAAAATTGGAAAATCGATTATTCACGGGGTGTTTGGGGCATTTGTGGCTGAAACAGCGTGCCAGATAACGACTTTGATTATTTTGTATCAAGTCTTTTTCCGTCTGCTGGCCCAGAGGATGCCTGTCGGCGCCACCGTGTCGAGGAGTAAACACGGCGCTTGCCGAACAGGCATCCTGCTCCGGGGTTTGTTGTGGTGTGGCCGGTTTTTTATTGCGGCCAGGCCAGGTGAAATGTGTCGCCGGATGTGACGTTGGCGGCGGACCAGGATGCACCTTCGATGCGGCCATGGCGGCGTTCGAGGGTGAGGCCACGCGGTGCCTCAAGCAGTGTTTCTGGCTGCGCAAAAGTTTGTCCATCGGCCCACATCACCCACACTGACACCGCCGTATCGGGATGTGCGGCGAGGGGAAGGTGCCCGTCATCGTCGCTGCGGCGCGGATCGGCGAGTGCCACCGAAAGGTGTTTATTCCCGTCACGGAATTCAACCGGCATCTGATAACGATAGGTGACCACAATGGTTTCGCCGCCGGCAATGTCAAACAGCGTGTCGGATGTCAGGGCATTGATGGCCGTGGGCTGAATCGATTCATAAACGCGCACCAAACCCTTTGCCTGCAACTGGCGTGCCGCGTGTGTCTGGTCGGTGTCCATGTTGTCGTGGTACGCATATTGGCCGAGCAGATCCTGACCGCGGCTTTGCACGCGAAAGCTTGAATAACTCGCACCCTGGGGCAGCACGGCATGAAACACAGCGGGTTCAGTTTCGCTGTCATCCATTGGTTGAACCACAAAGGTCTGCATGATCTGCACCTCGGCGACATTTCCCTTGATGGTGATTTGCACATCACGCTCGCCTGCCACCAATATGGTGCCGTGGCAGCCGCCCGAAAAATACAAATTGCCTGGCGCGGGAAGATGCGCTTCAAGGTCGGCATCATGGCCTGCGACCCTGTCGTCATCGGTATGCGCAACGAAAGACTCCGCCAGATCAGACGGATGCGTCAATAACTCATGCCGTGCCACCCAGCCACTGTCGCCGGAAGATTCGGCGGCACTGGCAGTGGCCGGGGATACCGAGGCAACAATCATGATGATGGTCGCCGCCACGGCGCTGAATGCGGTGCCCACCACGATGGCCGCCGCCAGCATTTTCAGAAAATCCCCTTCGACTGCAATTGCATTGCCCGTTGGCTGCTGCTTTTTCCAAAATGCCCGCATGATTTTCCCCTTGGTGGTTAATGGCGCCGACGCGCAATTGCGGCTGGCGGGGTTGATTTGGCGCGGCAATAGGGGCGGGAATCGTCATCGATTGGCGTCGAATGCTGGCGCAAATGTGGCAACTTTGTGATGGCACATCCGCGATCACTTTATGGCCGGTTTCAATCAGGTATATTGATTTCACCCCAGCCGCAGTACAAACAAGCAGCCAAGCCACCATGCAAAAACACATCGCCATCATTGAAGACGAAGCCGCCATCCGCGCCAACTACTCGGATGCGCTGAGCCGCCAGGGCTACGCGGTCGCGGGCTACGCCAACCGGCTGGACGCGATGCAGGCGTTCAAAACCAAACTGCCTGATTTGGCGATCATTGACATCGGCCTGGGTGAGGAAATCGACGGCGGCTTCACGCTCTGCCGTGATTTGCGCGGCATGTCGCCGGGTGTGCCGATCATTTTTTTGTCGGCGCGTGACAGTGACTTTGACATTGTCGCGGGCCTGCGGCTGGGTGCGGACGATTACGTCACCAAGGATGTCTCCATGCCCCACCTGTCGGCGCGCATCGCGGCGCTGTTCCGTCGGCTGGATGCGCAAAAGCTGCCGTCGCGCGCCGAGGACGTGCTGCACCGGGGTGATGTGGTGCTCGACATCAACCGGCTGCTGGTCAACTGGAAAAACCAGCCGGTGGTGCTGACGGTGACGGAATTCTGGATGATCCACGCGCTCATCAAATTTGTCGGCCATGTAAAAAACCGCAACCAGCTCATGCGCGAAGCCGAGCTCACCGTCGATGACAACACCATCACCTCGCACATGAAACGCATCCGCAAAAAATTCGAGCTGGTGGATGCGACCTTTGACGCCATCGAGACGGTGTATGGCATGGGCTACCGCTGGCGCGGATAACCAACATCGCGCCATGAAAAAAGTCGCCTTTGTGTCCAGTGTGCGCGCCAAATTCCTCGCCGCATCGGTTGTGCTGCTGCTGATTCCGCTGGTCGGATTTTTGTTTGTGCGCGAATTGGCCGGCTATCTGCGGGTGGGCCAGGAACAGGTGGCGGTGGCGGCGGCGCGGCTGGTGGCGGCGTCACTGTCGGATCGGCCTGAGATCAATTTGCGTGACACTGGCGCAGCGCCCGCGACAAATGAAATGGACGCCGCAACACAGGAGCGCGAACGCATCGTGGCGATGTTCTCGGTGAGTGATGCTTCGACCGTCGCCGCGCTCGGCAA
>JANPNJ010000307.1:0-5779 GCA_031427395.1 Burkholderiales bacterium | reverse complement strand
GAGCGCGCCCGCACCCTGCCGGCCAATGACGAACGGCTGGCTTTGTATCGGCAGATGAACCGGATATTTTTGACACTTGCCCCGTGGCGTTTGTTGGTCAGCCGCATTGACACCGACCTCACGCACCAATGGGTGACGGGGTATCACCGCCATCCGACTTTGCGTGGCGCGTGGAAAATGGTTGATATGGATGTGGCGGTCAAGAATGCGATGTTGAAATGATGGATATGGACACTTCTAAAAACCCACTAGAACCGTCATTCCCGCGCAGGCGGGAATCCAAGCGTGTGGGAATTGGATCCCCGCCTGCGCGCACTTGGATTCCCGCCTGCGCGGGAATGACGGGGATTTTTGGAATTTGCAAAAAACAAAACACGCCTATTCATGCGCAGTTTCAGTCATTTATGCCTGGAACACGGCTCTGGATGGCGACTTTGATATTTTTATGCTGCATGTTGGCTGCCGTCATGCCAGCCCACGCGAACGCGCAAAAAACCATACACATCGCCTTTCGCGCGGTCGAAACCGGCTTTGATCCGCAGCGCATCGAAGACCGTTACTCGGTCGGCATTTGCGAAAATATTTTTGAGTCCTTCCTCACCTACGACTGGCTGGCGCGGCCGGTGCGGCTTGCCCCGCAGGTGGTCGAAAAAATTCCGGAAGGCGAGGAGGGCGGCACGCGTTTCACCTTCCGCATCAAGCCAGGCATTTTTTTCGCCGATGATGCGGTCTTCAAAGGAAAGAAACGCGAGCTGGTTGCCGCCGACATGGAATACGCGGTCAAACGCTTCCGCGACCCGGCGGTGAGGAGCCCCTACTCGTGGCTGTTCGAGGAAAAAATTGTCGGCCTCGATGAATACGTTGAAAAAATAAAAAAGGCCAATGGCAAATTTGATTACGACGCGCGCATCGAGGGCATCACTGTGCGCGACAGATATACCATCTCCTTCAAGCTGCGCGCGCCGGATTTCAATTTCATTTATTTTTTCGCCATGCCCAATGTGGTGCCGGTGGCGCGTGAAGTCATTGAGGCCTACGGTGCCGACACCATGGCCCATCCGGTGGGCACCGGGCCCTATGTGCTCAAGCAATGGGTGCGTGCGTCCAAAATTGTGCTGGAGCGCAACCCCAATTATCGCGGCCATGTTCTCAATACGGAATTCGCCGACCCGAATGACCGCTGGGATCAGGACGCCATCGCCTCACTTGGCGGCAAGACGCTGCCGCTGATTGACCGCATCATCATTTCGCCAATTGAAGAAGAGCAGCCGCGTTATCTCGCCTTCATGAACAACGAACACGATTACATCGAGGAAACCCCGCTGTCGTTTGTGCAGCAACTGATCCCGAATGGCCCGACCGGCAACCTCGCGCCGGTGCTGGCGAAACGCAACGTGCGGGTGTTCCACGAAGTGCAGCCCGAGGTCACCTACGACGCCTTCAACATGGACGATCCCATCGTCGGCGGCTACCAACCGGAAAACATTGCGTTCCGGCGCGCCATTGTCCACGCCCACGACCGCAACCAGGAAATCAACATTGTGCGGCGCGGCCAGGCGGCACCCGCCATGACGCCGGTGGGCCCGGGTGTGGTGGGTTTTGACCCGGCTTTTCGCAGCGCCGAGCAGGAATACGACCCGGCGCGGGCGCGTGCCCTGCTGGATGTGTTTGGTTATCTTGACAAGAATGGCGACGGCTGGCGCGAGATGCCCGATGGCCGCCCGATTGTGCTCGAATACAAATACCGCGCCAACGAACAGGAAGCCCGACAGTCTGCGGAGCTCTGGGTCAAGTGCATGGCGGCGGTGGGTCTGCGTATGACCGCGGTGGCGGTGCAGTTTGCTGACCTGCTCAAAGACCGCAAGGTCGGCAAATTTCAAATATCGGGCATCGCCTGGATCGCCGATTACCCTGACGCACAAAATTTTTTGCAGTTGCTGTATGGCCCCAACACGGAAATTTCCAATGACGCCAGATTCAAGCTGGCAGAGTATGACCGCCTGTATCTGGCCGCGCTGAAAATACCGGACAGTCCGGAACGCAATAAACTCTATCGTGACATGAACCGGCTGGTGGTGGCCTATGCGCCGTGGCGGTTTGGGGTACACCGCGCCTTCAACCATTTCATCAACCCGTGGGTGAAGGGGTATAAAAAACATCCCATTTTGTACACCAGTTTCAAGTATCTGGATATTGATGTCGCCATGCAGCGGGCGGCGATGAAAAATTGATTGTGGTGTGTGCACCACCATTGCCATAAACGGTGGGCTTTGCCCACCCTACACATTCGGATGCGTAGGGTGGGTGAAACCCACCGCCTTTTCAAGTAAGTAAGCAGGAAAGATCGGAGAACCCATGGGTGCCTATGTATTGAGACGGATCGGCCAGATGATTCCCACGCTGGCAGGCGTGATGTTGCTGATTTTCATTTTGTTCAATGCTGTCGGCGGCGACCCGGCGTTGCAGTTGGCCGGCAAGATCACCAACAAGGAGCAGATCGAAAACATCCGCAAGCAGCTTGGCGTCGATCAGCCCATGTACGTGCAGCTAGGCTACTTCGCCTTTGAAGTCGCCACCGGCTTCAATTGCACCTGGCGCAGCTACACCGAGCCGCCTGCGCCGCCCAAGGCAAATGAGAAGGACAAAGCGAAGGCGGATGTGAAGGCGGATGCCAAAAAAGCCGAGCAGAAGGGCGGCTGCGAAGCGGTGCGCTCATGGGCCACCAACGAAGAAGTGCCAAAAATCCTCGCCACCCGCATCGGCCCCACCCTCACCATCATGATCCCGGTGCTGGTGCTCGAAACCGTGATCGCGCTGCTGCTGGCCATTGGCGTGGCCTATATGCGCGGCACACTCACGGACCGCATGATCATGATGCTGTGTACTGTGGCGATGTCGATTTCATTTCTGGTGTACATCATCGTCGCGCAATATTTCTTTGGCTTTCGCTGGGGCATTTTCCCGGTGCAGGGCTGGAGCGACAATTTCTGGAAAAATGTGCTGACCTACGCGCCGCTGCCGATCATGCTGGCAATATTTGTCGGGTTGGCGCCGGCGCTGCGCCTGTACCGCAGCTTTTTCCTCGATGAAATCAACAATGACTACGTGCGCACCGCGCGCGCCAAAGGCGTGTCGGAAAACGTGGTGATGCTGAAACACGTCATGCGCAACGCCATGATTCCCATTCTCACCAACATCGGCATTGCCCTGCCGGGAATATTTGTCGGCTCCTTCCTGCTGGAATCATTTTTTTCCATACCCGGCTTGGGGCGCGAGATTCTGGTGGCGGTGAACCGCTCCGATTTTCCGGTGATCAAGGCCGCCACGGTGTATCTGGCGATGCTGACCATGCTTATCAATCTGGCGGTCGATGTGATGTACAAGATCGTTGATCCACGGGTGACATTCAAATGAGCACACCCATGACACTGCCATCAGGAGAATTCGCATGAGCGCCATTCTGAATCCATCCGCTGTTGTTGCCCCCCTTCACCAGGCCTCGCCGGGGCTGTGGACACTGGCGTGGCGGCGTCTGAAGCGCGACAAGATTGGCATGGTGTCGCTGGTGGTGGTGGTGTTTTTCCTGCTGATGGTGGCAGGCTCCTACACCGGGCTCATCGCCAAAAATTGGTCGAAAGAAGTCGGCGTGTCGTATGCCAACCCGACCTTCATGGCGGGCGCGGAAAATCTCGAGGCCAAACAACAGGGGGCGAAAGATTCGTCGAAGGACATTCCTTACGTCGATTTGTCCGACATTGATCCGCTCGCGCCCAAATACGCCGAATGGGCAAAACGCACGGCGGAAATCAAAATCACTGAAACCCCGCGCGCCGACACCCTGCTGTTTGGTGGCGACAAATGGGGACGCGATGTGATCCAGAAAGCCATCAAGGGTGCCGAGACCTCGATTTTTGTCGGCCTCACCGCGGCCTTGCTGGCGACCCTCATCGGCACAGTGCTGGGTGCCGTGTCCGGCTACATGGGCGGCAAGACCGGAGATTTTCTGGAGTGGTTTTACAACGTCTTCACCTCCATTCCGTACATATTGTTGATCCTCGCCTTTGCGGCGGTGTTCAAGCGCGGCATCGACACCATTATTTTCATTCTCGCCCTGACCGGCTGGACCGGCATCTACCGGCTGGTGCGCGCCGAATACATCAAACACGCCTCGCGCGAATATGTCAAAGCCGCGCAGGCCATCGGTGCCACCCATACCCGCCGCATGTTTGTGCATATCCTGCCCAATATCTCGCATGTGTGTCTGGTGCAGTTGTCACAACACGTGGTGCAATTCATCAAGGCCGAAGTGATCCTGTCGTTTCTTGGCCTCGGGGTGCCGGTGGATTCGGTGTCGTGGGGCACCATGCTGGCCGAAGCGCAATCCGAATTGGTGATTGGCAAATGGTGGCAACTGGTGGCCGCGTCGGTGTCGATGGCGGTGCTGGTCACGGCGTTTTCAATGCTCACGGATTCGTTGCGTGATGCGCTTGATCCTAAAATAAAATAGCGGCGGAATTATGGACAACCTGCTCGAAGTCAAAAACCTGAACGTCAAATTCCGTCTCGACGGTGGCACCATATTTGATGCCGTCAAAGGGATTTCATTTGATGTGCCGCGCAATTCGACGGTGGCGCTGGTCGGTGAATCCGGCTCCGGCAAATCGGTGTCGGCGATGTCGATTGTGCGTCTGCTTCCCCCTGAGCAGGCCATCGTCGGAAAAGACAGCCAGATTCTGTTCAACGGCACCAATTTGCTGGCCCTGCCCGAGCGTGACATCCGCGCCATCCGCGGCAAGGATATTTCGGTGATCTTCCAGGAACCGATGTCCTCGCTCAATCCGGTGTTCACCTGCGGCGACCAGATCGCCGAGACCCTGCGCCTGCACACCACGCTCAGCCGCAAACAGGCGTGGGCGCGCGCGGAGGAGCTGATGAACGAAGTCGGCATTCCCGATGCGCGCCTGCGCATGCATTCGTTTCCGCACGAAATGTCCGGCGGCCAGCAGCAGCGGGTGATGATTGCCATGGCCATCGCCTGCGAGCCGAAGCTGCTGATTGCCGACGAGCCGACCACGGCGTTGGACGTGACCATTCAAAAACAAATTCTCGATTTGATTGCCAAGCTGCAACAAACCCACCATATGTCGGTGTTGTTTATCACCCATGACCTCGCGGTGGTGGGCGAAATCGCTGACCATGTGGTGGTGATGCAGCAGGGCGAAATCCAGGAAAAGGGCAGCGCCAAACAGATTTTTGAGGTGCCGCAACACCCCTACACCAAGGCGTTGCTGGCGTGTCGTCCCAATGTGGATTCGCGTCCCAAACGATTGCCGGTGATTGATGATTTCCTGCGCCCGGAAGGATTGCTTGCGGACAATCTCGCGCAGCGCACACGCGGCTATGTGGAAGGCGATGAATTTGTGTTGGAAGTCAAAAACCTGTCGAAAGTGTTCAAACTCAAGGACGGTTTTTTCAAGACCAAGGATGTGCCGGCGGTCAAAGGCGCGTCATTCAAATTGGCGCGCGGCAAGACACTCGGCCTGGTGGGCGAATCCGGCTCCGGCAAAACCACCGTTGGCCTCACGCTGATGCGCCTGCACAACGCCACGGGTGGCGAGGTGTTGTTTGACGGCGTGGATTTGCTCAAGCTCTCCGAGTCGGAGATGATGAAATACAAACGCCGCATCCAGATTGTGTTCCAGAATCCCTACGCCTCGCTCAATCCGCGCTTCACCGTCGGCCAGATTTTGCTCGAGCCGATGATCATTCACAACATCGG
>JANPNJ010000306.1:0-3084 GCA_031427395.1 Burkholderiales bacterium | reverse complement strand
ACTCCCTTTGACCCTGACCCAAAGTTCAATGGGGAACGTCCCCATTGGTGATGAGCATGGCCAGTTCGAGGGCCTGTTCGTAGTTGAGGCGCGGGTCGACGCTGGATTTGTAGGCGCGGGCAAGGTCGGATTCGGAGATGTCACGCGCACCGCCCATGCATTCGGTGACGTCCTCGCCGGTCAGCTCCAGATGTACGCCGCCCAGCTGCGAGTCGGCTGCCTTGTGCAGACGGAACGCGTCGGCCAGCTCGCTGCGAATGTCGTCAAAGCGCCGGGTCTTCAGGCCGGACTTGGTGGCATGCGTGTTGCCGTGCATCGGATCGCAAATCCATAGCACGCGGTGGCCGGCTTTCTTGACGGTCTCGATCAGCGGCGGCAGCTTGGCGACGATGTCCCTGGCGCCCATGCGGTGGATGAAGGTGAGCCGTCCCGGCTCGTTGGTCGGATTCAGGACCTCGCACAGGCCCAGCGCCATCTCGGGCGTGGACGAGGCGCCGATCTTGACCGCGATCGGATTGCGGATGCCGCGGCAGTACTCGACGTGCGCGCCGTCCAGGGCGGCAGTGCGCATGCCGATCCACGGAAAGTGCGTCGCCAGGTTGTACCAGCCCTCGCTGCGCGGCACGCGGCGGGTCTGGCCCTGCTCGTAGTACAGGAGAAGCGCTTCGTGCGAGGTGTAAAAGTCCACGCGGCTGAAGTCACCGATCTTCTGGCCGGCCAGCGTCTCCATGAACTGCACCGAGTCGCCGATGGAATCCACGATCGCCTGGTACTGCGCGGCGAGCTTGGAGTGCTGCACCCAGGCCAGGTCCCAGTACTCCGGGTGGTGCAGGTCGGCAAAGCCGCCGTCAATCAATCCGCGCACGAAGTTGATGGTCAGCGCGGACTTGGAGTGGCCTTCCAGCAGGTGCAATGGGTGCGGTGAAGCCCATGATGCCGAGCGCCAGTGGCGAGAGATAAAATTCGCCGCCGCGTTGATCGTCATAACAAGCGTAACTGTACCCGGCGGCAGTAATGGCTGCCATCAAAAAATCCGCCCGATCCTCGAGTTCTGAATTGAAGCCAGGCGCAGGCAGGTTGTTGATCAACTCCTGTGTGCGGTGTCACCGTGGGCAACACCAACAACTCAATTGTTGCGGTTGTGTTTTTCTTTTTTGCCTTGTGAATCACCTTGATCACCGTCTTTGCGGTTGTCCTTGTTCTTCTTTTCTTTGCCCTTTTCTTTGCTCTTTTCTTTGCCCTTTTCTTTGTCTTTTTGGCTGCTGCTGTAGTGTGGTGCATAGACGTCGGTGTACCAATTGTCACGCACAAAATAAACCGGCTGGCCGCAGGCGTTGTACTTGCCGCAATGCTTGCTCCATTTTTTCTCGTGGCCAGGTGGCACCCGCAAATAAACGGGTTGGAGAATGACTTGCTGTGGCGCCGCCCGAATGACGACCGGCGAGGCAAAAATGAGCTGGGGCTGCGGCGCGTTGCCGATATCAATGCGGCCATAAAAACCCGGCTGGCCGATCGACACGGAAATCCCCACGTCGGCGGCATGGGCGGTGGCAGTGGTGGCAAACAAGGTTATGGCAATCAATACTTGCTTCATGATGGTCCAATCAATAAAAGTGGCTGAATCCAAACAACGGGACAGGAGCTGTCGCGTTGACTGGTTTGTGCCCGATCAGGCTGCTGTCGCTACTCCACGACACGCACGACAGCGCACGACAACACGGGCGTACAATCACTTCCTCACTTTTTGCCGGAGCAACCCATGAACAGGAAACTCGTCATTTCATCGCTGGTGGTGGCCTTTGCGTCACTGATGCTGGGCTTTGTGATCCACGCTTTGCTGCTGCACGCCGACTACGGCCGCCTGCCCAGCCTGTATCGATCCGAGGCCGACAGCCAGGCGCATTTTGGCTATATGTTGCTGGCGCATGTGTTGATTGGTGTTGGCATGTCGTGGATCTATGCGCGCGGCCACGAGGCGGGCAAGCCATTTTTGCCGCAGGGTGTGCGCTTCGGCGCGGCCATGGCGGTGGTGTCCACCATCCCGATGTACCTGATTTATTTTGCGGTGCAGCCCTTGCCATCAGATCTGGTTGCCCAGCAAATCGTTTACAGCGGCATCGGCAGCGTGGTGCTGGGCATCGTCACCGCCTGGATGAACAAATAAACTTGAAAGTCGTTTATTGGCGGGCGTTTTCAGGCAAAAATATCTGAAATCGCCCGCCCAGTATAGAGTTTATGTAAATTTACGCGTTGGCTGTCACACCACCCGCACACTCAGCGCAGGCAGTCCGGCAATCGCGCCTTCCATCACATCGCCCACCACCACCGGGCCGACGTTTTCCGGGGTGCCGGAAAAAATGATGTCGCCGGCAAACAATTCATTGGCGGCGGACAACTGGGCAATCTGCTCGGCCACCGCCCAGATCATCTGATTCAGATCGGCGTTTTGTTTCACCTGGCCGTTGACCTTGAGTGAAATGGCACCCTTGGTGAAGTGGCCGACCAGTGCCACCGGATGAATCGGCCCGATTGGTGCCGAGCGGTCAAAACTCTTGCCGATTTCCCACGGCTTTTTCTGGTCGCCCATCGCGCGCTGCAAATCGCGCCGCGTCATGTCCAGCCCCACCGCGTAGCCGAACACATGCTCGAGCGCCTTTTCGGCCGGAATGTTGCGCCCGCCGCTTTTCAGCGCCGCCACCAGCTCGATTTCGTAATGGTAATTTTTGGTGAGCGACGGATACGGATGATTGGCAGTGGTGCCCACGGCGACGTTTTGGATCGCATCGGTGGGCTTTTGGAAAAAGAACGGCGGCTCGCGGGTGGGGTCGCTGCCCATCTCGCGGGCGTGCGCGGCGTAGTTGCGGCCGATGCAGTAAATGCGCCGCACCGGAAAAGCCTGGCTGCTGCCGACAATCGGAATGGTGGTGCGGCCGACGTTGAATGGCGTGGCCTCGGCTTTGTTGGCAACGGTGGGTGTGCTGAGTGTGGCGGCACAACCGGCCAGGACACCGCCGGCGGCGGCGAGGGACGTGGACAGGATGCGGCGGCGATGGTTGTTCATGGTTGATCTCCTCTGGTGGTATT
>JANPNJ010000305.1:0-11010 GCA_031427395.1 Burkholderiales bacterium | reverse complement strand
TGATCGGCGGGGCGATGGGCAATTTGTTTGACCGGGTGGTGCATGGGCACGTCATCGACTTTATCCAGTTGCATGCGGCAGGCTACTACTGGCCGGCGTTCAATGTTGCCGATTCGGCGGGTTGTGTCGGCGCGGTTATGCTGGTTGTCGATTCGTTGCGGACACCGCAATCCGTGTCGCCAACATGAACAATCGGCCGGTGTGCGGGTATCATCATGTCACTGGCCGCATGGAATGAAACAAATAATTTTGCAAAACACCAACACCAGAGCGGTGTTTCGGAACAAAATACCTGAAACGCCGCTCCCCACTTAGAGTTTATAAAATGAATGACGTGGCTGAAATGGACATCCTGTTGGCCAATCCGCGCGGCTTTTGCGCCGGCGTGGATCGCGCCATCGAGATTGTCGAGCGCGCGCGCTTAAATTGCACGGCGCGCCGATTTATGTGCGCCACGAAATTGTCCACAACAAATATGTGGTCGATGACCTGCGCACCAAAGGCGTGGTGTTTATCGAGGATCTGGCGGATGTGCCAGCGGGTGCCACGCTGGTGTTCAGCGCGCATGGTGTGTCGAAGGCGGTTCGTGCCGAGGCGGAGCAGCGCGGGTTCCGTGTGTTCGATGCCACCTGCCCGTTGGTGAAAAAGGTCCACATCGAGGTGTTGAAAAAACGCAGCGTTGGCTACGAAATAATCATGATCGGCCACGAGGGGCATCCCGAGGTCGAGGGCACACTCGGCCAATCAGACGGCGGCATGTATCTGGTGGAGTCGGTCGAGGATGTGGCCAAACTCGTCATCGCCCACGCCGAAAAACTCACCTATGTCAGCCAGACCACATTGTCGGTCGATGACACGCAAAAAGTCATTGACGCGCTCAAGGCGCGCTTCCCGCACATCGTCGGCCCCAAGCACGATGATATTTGTTACGCCACCCAAAACCGCCAGGACGCGGTGAAATTCATGGCGCCTCAGGTTGAGGTGGTGATTGTGGTCGGCTCGCGCACCAGCTCCAACACCAACCGCTTGCGCGAACTGGCGGATTTGTTGGGCTGCGAAACCTATCAGGTGGACAGCGCGGATGAATTAAAAATGGAATGGATCGCGGGCAAAACACGCATCGGCGTGACCTCCGGTGCCTCGGCACCGGAAATCCTGGTGCGCGATGTCATCGCCAAACTGAAAAACCTGGGTGCGCGCAGCGTGCGCGAGTTGGATGGCATTCAAGAAACGATTACATTCCCGCTGCCCAAGGGGCTGGGCAATGGCGTCCCGCCCCTCTTTTAACCGAACCTGCCACAGGCTCGGGCTCCGCCGCCCTTTTTTCGGGGTTGCCTACCATTCATCCCAGCCAGTCCCCCCGCCCGTCGGACACACAAGCGTTTGAAAAAGCGTTAGATTATTGTGTGTTCAACAAAAAACGGGGAATTATGAAAAATATTTTGCAGCGATTCGACGGCAGCGGCGGCAATCAATCGGCCACAGGCTTTACGCTGATTGAATTGATGATAGTGGTCGCCATTCTCGGCATACTCTCCGCGATCGCCTATCCCAGCTATATCAATTACACCCTGCGAGCCAATCGCTCGGCGGCGCAGTCGTTTTTGCTTGATGCCGCGCGGCGTCAGACACAATTTTTTTTGGATAATCGTATTTATGCCCCCGATATTGCCACCCTGTTAGGCGGCGCATCCATACCCAGCGTGGTGACAACAAATTACGGCACACCGCAAATAGTGCTGGATCCGGGGCCGCCACTCAAATTCACCATAACCGCCACGCCGCAAGGCACCCAAAACAAAAATAACGAGCCCGCACTCACCATCAATCAAGCGGGTGAAAAAACGCCGACCGGGACGGCATACGGAGCATGGTAATGGTGTATGTTGGTTTGAATGACGGTCGGCACGCAATGGTCAACATCGCCCCCCCGGGGTTCTCTCTGATTGAGATGCTGATTGTCATTGCCATTATCGGCATTCTCTCGGCAGTGGCTGTCCCCTCGTACACCCAATTCATCAAAACGCAAAAAATGAAAGCGATGTCGACCGACATTTACATCGCGTTGGTGCGTGCACGCAGCGAGGCAATCAAGCGTAACCGGGATGTAAGCCTGGCACCGGCCATTGCCAACAACTGGACAAGCGGCTGGGTCATTCCCGACCCGGACAACATCGGTCAAAACATTGAGGTCCACGGCTCGGTCAGCGGCCTGACCATCAGCGGCCCCGGCAGTGTCACCTATCGCAGTTCAGGACGCCTTGCCGGTACGGTTGCCCCGACGTTTGAATTCGGGGCTGCGGGCTCCACCGCTTACCGGTGCGTTTTGGTTGATTTGAGCGGTCGCCCCTATGTAAAGGCAACAGCATGTTGACACTTCACTCGCTGAAAATACGACGAATGCCATATCCATATGCGACCGTTGCGGCTGTTCGCGGCACGACATTGCTGGAAGTGCTGGTCACCATTGTTATCGTGACTTTTGGGTTATTGGGTCTGGCCGGATTGCAGGGGCAACTGTTGTTTGCCGAGATCGAGTCCTATCAGCGTGCCCAGGCAGTGCTGCTCATGAATGACATGGTTGAGCGCATCACCGCCAACCGGGGTGCGGCGTCATCTTATGTCACCCCGGGTGCATTGGGGGTGGGTGCATCCGCCGCCAGTTTGGCGCTTGATTCGTGCGCAGCCACCGCCATCGGCGTGGATCGGGATAAATGCGAATGGAGCAATGCGTTGAAAGGCGCTTCCGAGTCGAAGAGTGTCTCTGCGGGCGGGGCAACATCGCGGTTGCAAACCGGTGCCATGTCTGCTGCGCGCGGATGCATACAGTTGATTCAAGCCAGTGATGCGAGCCTTGGTGTGTGCGCGCCCGGCATTTATTTGGTTACTGTCGCCTGGCAGGGAACCAACAAAACGACCGCGCCCAGCGCCACCTGCGGGCAGGGTCTGTATGGCGATGATAAATTTCGACGCGCGCTTTCCGCTCGTGTCTCTGTGGGTTTGCCGTCATGCCAATAACAGCAAAAAACAGGCGCAACAAACCGCACCCGCGTTGCCAGCCGGGCTTTTCCCTGGTCGAGCTGATGATCGGCATCACCCTGTCATTGATCATCATGGCTGGCCTGTCGACCGTATTTATCCAGAGCAGCCAGGCGCGGGCCGAGTTGGAGCGCAACAATCGTCAAATTGAAAGCGGGCGTTATGCGGTATCCCTTTTGACAGAAGACCTGCGAATGGCGGGCTACTTTTCGACATTTGACCCGTATAGAAACATTATCCTGCCCAATGCCCCGCCACTTGCCGGAATCATCGCCATGCCCGACCCCTGCAATACAACCCTAAGCGGCACCAGCAGCAGTTGGATCAACTCATACTTCTACCACATTTATGGTGTTGATAATGTCGCTGCCGCAACCATCCCAGGCTGCCTGGCCGATGTCAAGCCGGGCACCGATATTCTGGTGATACGTCGCCTCAGCAATTGCGTCGCCGGCCCGACGGCGGATGCCGGATGTGACGCTGTCATTGCGGGTGTCCCCTATTTCCAGGCGTCAAGTTGCAATGGATTCACCGAGCTCGCGGCCAACACCGGATCCGCGACCGACTATATGGCTGGTTTTGTATTGAACACCATCACCACTGCAGTGGTGATGAATAAACATACGCTTGACTGCATTGCCGAGGCACCATACAGCCGATATTTTGTGCGCATCTACTTTGTCGCCAACAACAATATCGGCAGTGATGGCGTGCCCACTCTCAAACGAGCCGAACTCACGGGCAGCCGGTTCACGATTGTGCCGCTGGTCGAGGGGATCGAAAACATGCAATTTGAGTATGGTGTGGACAGCGGCACCGATGGCGTGGTTGATGCCTACACCGCCGACCCCGGTCTTTATGCCGCCTGCCTGGGGACGGCGTGTGTCGCCAATTGGCTGCGCACCTACTCGGTCAGGATGAACATTCTGGCGCGCAACACCGATGTGTCGTTGAATCACATCGATGCCAAGAGCTACGTGTTGGGTAAAAAAATGGACGGTACCGATAATGTTTTTGGCCCGTTTGGCGATGGCTACAAAAGACATGTCTACAACAGCACCGTCAGGCTCGACAATCCGGCGGGCAGGAGCTTGCCATGATTGACTTCAAGCGCGGGCAAGAAGGGGCGGCGCTCATTGTCGGTCTGATTATGCTGGTGTTGCTCACATTGATGGCCGTCACCAGCTTCAATCTCAGCAAAGGCAATTTGCAGGTGGTCGGAAATATGCAGTTTCGCAATGAGGCCTTGCGCGCCGCGGAGGAAATGGTTGAGCGCGCGGTCAGCACGCCCGCCGCCTTGGAAGCGAGCAGCGTTGGTGATGTGGATGTCAACGGCGATGGTGTTGCTGATGTCCGGGTTACCGTCACACCTCGCCTGGTGCAAGCCTTTGTCAAAAGAAACAGCCAGATTGTTTTGTCCGAGCCCGGGCAAATCGGCTGCTCCCTTGGAGCGGTACAGTCTTTTGGTGTTGCAGGAGCTGCAACCGGTAATTCGCTCTGCGCCGCGGCGGTCTACGATTTGGCTGTCGTCGCCACGCAAGCGAGCACCAATGCCAAAGTTGTGCTGCATCAGGGCGTCGCCCTCCAGATGCCGGCGGACAAGGTTTGTGCACTCGTCAGTTGTACCTGAAGTTTGTCGGGGCTGACTCGTTGTCCAGTCATTTATTCAAAAGGTATATTCATATGCGCAACCCAAAGAAAAAAGTTTTCCTGTCAACGCTGCTAAGCGCGACACTTGCGGTTTTCTCGCTGCACACGGGGGCGGAGGATATTGATATATTTGTCGGTTCGAGCGCAGGCTCGGGAGCCGATCCAAAAATTCTCATTATTCTGGATAATTCCGCAAACTGGTCACGCGCCTCGCAAAAATGGCCCGGCGGCCTTGTCCAGGGACAGGCTGAAGCACGCGCAATTCAGACGTTGGTGGGTGAGTCCGGCGGCAACATCAAACTGGGGCTGATGGAATTCGCCACCTCCGGCAGTGGACACCCCGGGGGATTCATTCGCAAGTCAATCGCCCCGCTCGACGCTGCCAACAAGGCACAATTCAGCAGTTCGATGACCACCATATTCAACGGCATCAACAGCCCGAATGAAAAGGTGGCGTCGAGCTTCGGCTATGGCGATTTGATGTATTCGGCGTTCAACTACTTCAGCGGTGCCGCTGCGGTTGCGCCAAGCTCGACAGTGGTATCCAGCCTTGCCGACACAAACGGCTACACATCAAACTATTCCACGTTTCGCTCGCCCCTGTCGGATGACAACGCCTGCGGGCGGAATTTTGTTATTTTTATCGGCAACAACGTCAACGGCGCCGTTGACGGCGACACCCCCGCCAACAGCAGTGCATTGGTGAGTCTTGGCGGGAGCGTCAGCCCGCAACTGCCGTACACAAATTACACCACCTCCACCAGCACAACTTCAGCCAACCTTGGCTATACCTCGCAGTGCTTTGCCAGCCTGGCGGCTTGCTCCACGGCGGATTACGCCACACAATGCGCGGTTGATGGTGCCTACAGCAGTTGCACCTGCAATCCCACCAACACGACGACATCGTTGGATGCCTGCGCGCCAGGGCAATCGCGTTTTGCGGTCTACGGCAACACCAACACCGGCGGCACAACCTCCACCGTGGGGCCGACGGCGCAAACCACCGTCACCAACACCGGCGGCATTTCCTCCTGTTATGCCACATCCGCTGCCGCCAGCACGGCGGTGACTTCAAGTGTCGACAAAGGTGGCATGACCTGCCCGGCGGGCACCACCACCACCGCGGGCAATGTCACCACCACCACCACCAACAGTTGCACCTACGCGTTGACCAGCACCACGCCAAGCGTGACGGCCACACAAAACTGTCCGTCGACAGCAGGCTCACCCGTACTCGGCTTGCCGGTCATCACCACGGCTACCGCGACCACCACGACGTGTTACGGCGGGATCAGCGCCGGCAATCCCAGGTGGAATACCTCGGGTGACAACGCCGGATTGGTCTGTCCTGCGCCGTCGGTTGTAACCGTGGGTGCCACCACCACCACCACCACCAACACCTGCACCTACGCCGGCGCACTGGCTGCCACCTGCGGCGGCGGCAAAAACAGGGTGCTGGTGACACAGACCATCAGTGGCTCCCCCTCGTCGGTGACAACGGCGCAGAATAAAAAATACGATGTCACCCAGAGGGTGACTCCCTCTGTTACGACGGTTACCCTCAGCGGTGTGACCACCACCCAAACCCTGTTGGGCAATAGCACTCTTTGTTATGCCAGCGGCACCGATGCCGTGTCATCGCCGCAATTTTCTCCGACGTGTTCAACCTACAACGGTGGTTGCTCGAGCGGAGTCGGCACCAGTATTGCCGGTCAATGCCTGTCTGGCGCGCGCTTTATGGTGACGGGCAATATTGTCTCGACCAGCATCACCCCAACAGGCGGTTCAACCATTCCGACCGATGGCGCGAATGCCGACGAGTGGGCGCGTTTTTTGCATCAGCCAAAAGCCAAAAATATTGCGCAGGTCACCGACACCATCAAACAGTCGATCACCACCTATACGATCGACGTTTTTAATGCGCAGCAGGATGCCCAGCGTACCGCGATGTTGCAGAGCATGGCGAACGCCGGCGGGGGGAAATATTTCCAGGCCAAAAGTGAAGCCGAGATTTTGGTGGCGCTGCGCAAGATTATTGCCCAAATCCAATCGGTAAACAGCACCTTTGCTTCAGCCAGCTTGCCGGTCAATGCCACCAATCGCACACAGAGTGCCAATCAAGTTTTCATCGGCATGTTCCGGCCTGATCCAAACGCGGAGCCGCGCTGGTTTGGCAATCTCAAGCAATATGCCATCGGTAAAATCAATGGTGCCCTGGATCTTGTTGATTCCGGCGGCAAGACCGCGACCAACCCGCTGACCGGATTTGTCGACGATTGCGCGACCAGCTTCTGGACGACTGATTCAAGCAATTACTGGAGCAGCTTGTTGGTTCCGATCAACCCCGATCCGGCCAGCAACTGCCCGAGTGTTGCTCCAACCGCGCTTTACTCGGATCTGCCGGACGGGCCAACGGTCGAGAAAGGTGCCGCCGCCGAAGTTTTACGCAAGGGCAATGATCCCAGCGCGACCACGCCCACAAATAATGTCAACCGCAATATATTGACTGTCAGCGGATCGGCATTGGTCACCTTTAGCGCGGCAACGAGTGGTTTATCGGATGCTGCCGCCAATAATATTGTCGGCTATACACAGGGAAAGGATGTCAATAATGACACTGGTGCGGGCGGGCCGGCGACCAGTCGAACCCGACCGTCGATTCATGGTGATGTGGTTCATTCCCGGCCTCTGCCCATCAATTACGGCGCGAGTGGGGTTACCGTCTATTACGGTGCAAATGATGGCACCTACCGGGCCGTTGATGCAACCAATGCCGGGGCGCAGGGGAAAGAGCGTTGGGCGCTGATCGGGCCTGAATTTTTTCCCAAGCTGCAGCGACTCAAAGATAACCAGCCACTGGTCAGCTATCCCAGCGTGGTCGCCCTTGGGCTGCCCAGCTTGCGCAAGGATTATTTCTTTGATGGTTCAACCGGGCTTTACCAGACCGGGGACAACAGCAGGGTCTGGATTTACCCGACGCAACGCCGCGGCGGACGCATGCTCTACGCACTGGATGTCAGCAATCCTGCCAGCAACCCGACATTGTTATGGCGCCACGGCTGCCCCAATTTGAACGATGACAGCGGGTGTACAACCGGGGGCATCAGTTACGCCGCCATCGGGCAGACTTGGTCTACGCCCAACGTCGCTTTCATCAAGGGATTTTCCACCACCACGCCGGTGCTTGTTGTCGGGGGTGGATATGATGGTTGCGAAGATGAAGACACGAATTCGCCGTCCTGCGGTTCGGCGAAGGGGCGGGTGATTTATGTCATCAATGCGCAAACCGGAGACATTATCAAATCATTCCCGACCTCGAGGTCGGTTGCCGCTGATGTATCCCTGGTTGACGTCAACAACGACGGCTTTGTGGACTACGCCTACGCGGCGGATGTGGGCGGCAGTATTTACCGCATTGATTTTGTGGACGGCCCATTGACATTGGCGAGTCTGGGCAATGTGAGCTGGACCAGCCGCAAACTGGCCGCCACCACGGGCGGCGCAAGAAAATTCCAGTTTACACCCGCGGTATTCAACAATGGAACCACTACATATTTGGCGATTGTGTCAGGAGATCGTGAACGGCCATTGATTGCCAATTATCCATATACAGGTCCGGTGTTGAACCGGGCATACGTTTATAGGGATGATCTTGCCGAAGCAGCCGTCACACCGACCGTCGATTTGGATGGCGCAAGCATGCTCAATTTGACCGACTCGACCGCTGCAACCTGTGACTCCGCTTCTTTGCTGCAGGCGGTGAATGCGAATAAAAAGGGTTGGTACATGAGCCTCAATGCCAACGGGCGCGGCGAGCAAGGGGTTACCGCCGCCGTTATTGTCGGCGGGATGGTTACCTTCAGCACCAACCGGCCGGTTGCCCTCGCGCAATCATGTGGTAGTGCGCTAGGCGAGGCGCGCGGATATTTTGTCAATTTGTTCAACGCCTCGGGGACGATTGCCACCGCAAATAACGCCGCCTGCGGTGGCAATCGTTCATCAGTCTTCCCTGGTGGTGGCTTGCCTCCATCGCCGGTATTTGGTGTGGTACCGATAGACGGTGTTCCCACCGCCGTCCTGATTGGTGCGGTGCAGCGTGACGGAACCACCGGTTCTCCTATTAAGCCAAGCAAAGTCACCCCGCCTATCAGCCAAATCCGAACGCGCACCTACAAGTCGATCAAGGGTGATCAGTAGGCAAAACAAACCGGTCAAACATTGCCAGCCATGAAATTCATGGTGTGGGAGAGGCAGGTGTTTCATGATTGACGTGTTGCCCTCGAGCTTCACCGATTTTGCCGGTGAAGTTCGCCAGGGGCTTTGGCTGGGAAACGGTTGCGTTCGCTGCTAAAATGCCCTGCTGCTTGGTGGTCTCGTCGTCTCGGACTCGTCTACACAGCCCGGATAGCTCAGTTGGTAGAGCAGCGCATTCGTAATGCGAAGGTCGGAGGTTCGACTCCTCTTTCGGGCACCATTCCCATCATCATTTTGGGGGTCGGCCTGCCGTCAAATCAGGAATTTTTGGAGCACGTTCATGAACGACCGCCCATCCACCGCCGGCCTTGACCACTACTGGCTGCCGTTTTCCCCCAATCGATATTTTCGGGAACACCCGAAAATTCTTGCCAGCGCCAAGGGTGCCTACTACACCACGGACGACGGCCGCAAATTGTTCGATTGCCTGTCAGGCCTGTGGTGTTGTCCGATCGGCCACGCCCATCCGAAAATCGTTGAGGCGCTGACCCGGCAGGCGCAAACGCTGGATTATTCCACTGCCTTTCAGTTTTGCAACCCGGTGACATTGACGCTCGCCGAGCGCGTTGCCAAGTTGGCACCGGACGGCCTGACGCGGGTGTTTTTCACCAACTCCGGCTCGGAGGCCATTGATACCGCGATGAAAATCGCCTACGGCTTTCATCGTTTGCGCGGTGAGGCGCAGCGGATGCGGTTTATCGGCCGCGAGCGCGGTTATCACGGTGTGGGATTTGGCGGCATGTCGGTCGGCGGCATGATCGCCAACCGAAAAATGTTCGCGCCCATCATGCTGGGCGGGGTGGATCACCTGCCGCACACCTACAATCTTTCGCAGATGGCGTTTTCCAAGGGTCAGCCGACCTGGGGCGCGCACCTTGCCGACGAATTAGAGCGCCTGGTCGCATTGCACGATGCCTCAACCATCGCGGCGGTGATTGTTGAGCCGATGTCGGGATCGTCCGGCGTGTTGGTTCCTCCCGTTGGTTATCTGCAAAAGCTGCGCGACATTTGCAGCAAACACGGCATCCTTTTGGTTTTTGATGAAGTCATCACCGGCTTTGGCCGCATGGGCGCCAATTTCGGTGCCCAGCGATTTGGCGTGACACCCGACATCATTACTTTTGCCAAAGGCGTGACCAACGGCATCATCCCGATGGGTGGCATTATTGTGCGCGAGGATATTTACCAGACTTTCATGGGGGTGAATGCGCCGCCACATGCCATCGAGTTGTTTCACGGCTACACCTATTCCGGCCATCCGATGGCCGCAGCGGTCGGCCATGCGGCGCTGGATATTTTGGTGGGCGAAGGCTTGATGGCGCGGGTCAATGATCTTTCGCCGCTGCTGGAGTCCGTCATGCATGCCCTCAAGGGCGAGGCGGGTGTGGTGGATGTCCGCAACATGGGTTTGGCGGCGGCGGTGGACCTGGAGCCCATGGCAGGCAAGCCGGGCTTGCGCGCCATGCGGGTGTTTGAGCGCGGCATGGAGGAAGGGCTATTGTTGCGTCTGGCCGGTGATAGCATTGTGGTGGGGCCGCCGTTTATTTCCACGCCCGACGAAATCACAAAAATGGCCGAAGGCATCCGTCGCGCCATTCGCCACGTTATGCAACAGGCTGACTGAGTCCAGGGTCGGCCTTCCGCCAGGAGGAGCAAAAATGGCATCAACCCCCGCTGCCAACGGCATATGCGCCGGACGTCTGGGCGCAAAACAACTTGCTGACAACTTCAGCGATTCACATCCACCGCTGAACCGGGTGCAGGCACTGATCGAGGCGGATCGCTGTTATTACTGTTACGACGCGCCTTGCACCACCGCCTGCCCGACGGGCATTGATATCCCCTCCTTCATCCAGCGCATCGCCCAGGACAATGTGCGTGGTGCCGCCCAAACCATTCTGGAGGAAAACATTCTCGGCGGCATGTGCGCGCGGGTGTGCCCCACCGAGGTGTTGTGTGAGGCGGCGTGTGTGCGCAACACCAACGAAGACAAGCCGGTGGAGATTGGTTTGCTGCAGCGTTTTGCCACCGATCACTATTTGCACAAACCGGGTACGCCGTTGTTTT
>JANPNJ010000304.1:0-3617 GCA_031427395.1 Burkholderiales bacterium | reverse complement strand
GCTGCACCAGCACACATTCGGCCTTCAGCTCCGCGCACAGGGCGTGGGCAATATCAATGTCAAAGCCGGACAATTTGCCGGAGGGGTCAATCTGGCTGAACGGCGGGTAGGCACCTTCGACGCCAATGCGGAGTTTTTTGGTTTGTGCGTGCGCCAGCGGAATGGTCATCAGCATCAACAGCAGCGGCACAGCACGAATGGCACGTATGGCAGCGTTCAATTTGGATTCTCCAATATTCCGGCAACACCTCGCCGTCGAAGCCGCATTTTCGCCTGAATTGGCGTCCGCTGGCCGCAGTGATCAATGCCGTGGATTCGCGCCCGGCATCAAGGCCGTGTCCACACCCGATACGCCCATGCGCAAAGACCAACGGCGGCAACCATGCCTGCCCACGACAGCCAAACCGGAAATTCAACTGTGCCCACATGCACCGGCCATTGACCCACGGCGCGCGCGGCATGCAGCACCGCGACCACCCCAAAAATCACGCCCGAAACGGCAACATATTTCTTGTCCATGGTCTGTATTCCTTACGGTTGAAGGGTCGGTCGCGTGGATGCCTTGCCCGCATCCTCGGCGCTGCATCATGGCAGAGGGTGCCGACGAAATGGAAAATATGCCTATTTTCACAGGCAAACTCATTAATCCACGCTCGTTTTCAGACACAATCATCGCAAATGCCGCGCCAGAAAACGACTTGTGCAAACTACACTTCCCGCATCATCTGCCAATACTGGTACTTCAATGTTGCCGCGCAGCCGACAATCATCGCCGCCAGTGCGAGGAACGAGCCGACCGCCAGGGTGGACACACCGGACACCCCCTGGCCGATGGTGCAGCCCATGGCGGTGACGCCGCCCACCCCCATCAGCACCGCGCCAATGAGGTGATTGCGGGTGTCATCAATATTGACAAAACCTTCCCAGCGAAAGCGTTTGAAGGCAATCGAATAAGCGAATGAGCCGACAATCAGACCCACACTTGATGCGATGCCAAAGCTGACGGCCAGCGACTTGTCGCTCCAGAGCATCAGCAATTCAAGCGAATAACCGATGGGCGCGACAAACGACAGCGACTCCGCGGTGCGGCTGTTGGTGCCGAAAAACATCATTTCCAGAGTGTCCTGGTTTTCACCAAAGCCAATGTGCGCGGTGATGACCCAGCCCGCCACCACCGCCAGGCCATAGCCCAGTCCGCCCAACCAACCATCCAAGGAGCGCCGGAAATCCGCGTCGATCAACACCCACACCAACATGGCACCAGCCAGCACACTGGCCACGCCGATTTGCGCGGCTTTTTTGCCGACCCCCAGCATGGCGGCAAACACCGCGCCGAATTCCTGTGTTGCCACACCATTGGCCGCGAGATCAACCAGCACCTTGTCAATCGAGGCCACCCGCCAGACCGCGAACAAACCTTTCATGGTCATGTAGGCGGCGACACCGAGAAACACAAACACCACTATCGACTTCACATTGCCGCCGCCAATGCGCACCAGCGTGCGGCTGCCGCAGCCGGAGGCCAGCGTCATGCCCACACCAAACATGAGCCCGCCAACGATATACGACAGCCAGGTGACATTCGGCCGCACATAAAACGATTTCGACAAATCAATCACACCAAACGCGTACAACGCCTGTGCGCCGATGATCGCCACCGCCATTGCCAGCACCCACATGCGCATGCGCGACCAGTCGTTCATGTTGACAATGTCCGAGACCGCGCCGAGGGTGCAAAACTGGGTACGCGCGGAAATGGCACCGAGGACAAAGGAGGCCGCAAAGGCAAGCCAGGCGACGGTGGTGGCGAGATCGATGGTGGTGGTCATGGGTTGATTTTACGCTGGCAGTGGATTCATTTTTTTTACCGCCGATGGACGCCGATATTCGCCGATAACAGCGATAGCGGCAACTGCAATATTGTCATTCTGCACAGCTCTTGTGAGGAATGACATTCCGGGTGTGTTTTATCTGCGTACATCTATCGCAAAAACACTACGCATACCGCGTCGGATCCAGCAGCCCCGCCGCAAGGAATCCCTCGCGCCGCAAACGACACGATTCACACACCCCACACGCGCGCCCCTCACTATCGGCCTGGTAACACGACACCGTCATGGCGTAGTCCACACCCAGCCGGACGCCTGTCTGCACAATGTCGGCCTTGCCCATGTGGATGATGGGAGTGTGGATGGTGAGCACATCGTCTGCCGCTGCCTCTACACCGGCCTTGGTCGCCAGCCGCGCCATGGCCTGGAAGGCGGCGACATATTCGGGGCGGCAATCGGGATAACCGGAATAGTCCACGGCGTTCATGCCGGCAAAAATATTCGGCGCGCCCAGCGTCTCCGCCCAGGCCAGTGCCAGTGACAAAAAAATGGTGTTGCGCGCGGGCACATAAGTCACCGGAATGCCGACCGATGCCTCGGTCGGCACGGCGATGTTGTTGTCGGTCAGGGCCGAGCCGCCCCAGCCGGTGAGATCAATTTTGAGGATGCGATGTTCACGCGCGCCGAGTGCGGCGGCCACACGCGCGGCGGCGTCCAGCTCGACTTTGTGCCGCTGCCCGTAATCAAACGACAAGGCATGGGTTTCATAGCCGCGTGCGTGCGCCATCGCCAGCACCGTGGCCGAATCCAGGCCGCCGGAAAGCAACACCACTGCGCGTTTATTGTTGACCTCAGACACCACGCGTTTCCCCCCAGATGATTTTGTGCAGTTGCACTTGCATGCGCACCGGCAGTTTGTCCGCCAATATCCATGCCGCAAGGGATGCCACCGGCACATCGCCATACGCGGGCGAAAACAGCACCGGGCAAATGGCGGACAAGTTTTTTTCGCGCAACAAATCCCGCGCCCACTGGTAATCGGCTTCGGAGGTGATGACGAATTTGATTTCGTCGTGCCTATTCAGGTGGCCGAGATTTTCCCAGCGGTTTTTTGTCACCTCACCCGAGCCAGGGGTCTTGATATCCACAATGCGCGACACCCGTGCATCGACGCTGGCGACATCCACCGCGCCGCTGGTTTCGAGCGACACCGAATAGCCCACATCGCAGAGTTTGGTGAGCAGCGCGAGGCAAGTTTTTTGCGCAAGCGGCTCGCCGCCGGTGACACAAATATGGTGGGCACCATGGGCGGCGACTTCATGCATGACTTCATCAATGTCGCGCGTTTTGCCTTCGTGGAAAGCATAGGCGGTGTCGCAATAGCCACAGCGCAGCGGGCAGCCGGTCAGGCGGATGAACACCGTCGGCAGGCCGACCCGTGACGACTCACCCTGCAGCGAATAAAAAATTTCATTGACGCGGATTTCGTTGCCGCGGGTGCGCACGAATTCGCTGGGTTTGGCGAAAGCGATGGTGCGGGGGGTGGGGGCGGTCATACTGGTGGTGGAGCGTGGTCAGCCTTGGTCAACGCCGCACCCCACCCAAACGTGTGCGCGCCTTGGCGGCGGCGTCGGACATCGGGTATTTGGCGATGATGTCCTCGAAAGTATTGCGCGCAGAGCCGGCATCACCCAGCTCTGCCTGGGCGCTGGCCGCCACCAGCATCGCATCCGCCGCCTTGCCCGTATCGGGAAAGCGTTTGAGCAGCGACTCCTGGGTGGCGCGCGC
>JANPNJ010000303.1:0-3175 GCA_031427395.1 Burkholderiales bacterium | reverse complement strand
CCTTGCTGATCAATCATCTTGTCGGTGTTGAAGGGAATGGGCTCGGTGCGGAAGCGCTCAAAAGATCCGGCGCTCATGTGTTCTTCCGCCACCATTCTGAATTCGAGTGTGGCGGTGCGGCCGATGATGTCCTTGGCCTGGCCGGGATCCTGCACGCCGGCCAGTTGCACCAGAATACGGTCCGCGCCCTGTTGCTGCACAATCGGCTCGGACACACCCAGCTCGTTGACGCGCTTGCGCAGGGCGGTCATGTTCTGCTGCAAGGCCGCGTCTTTCAGCTTCACCAGGGTCTCGGGCTTGATGGCGAGGGTCACCACAATTTCCTCGCCCTGGTTGGCGTCGCGCACCAGCAAATCCTGGTATTGGGCGTTGATTTCCTTCAATGCCTTGTCGGCCTCGGCGCGCTCCTTGAAGCGCACCACCACGGTGTCGGCGTCACGGGAGATGCCGGTGTAGAAAACCTTTTTGTCACGCAGCAGCGCGCGGGTTTCGTTCTGGTAACGATCCACCGCCTTGTTGAGCGCCGCCTTCATGTCCACCTGCATCAAAAAATGCACGCCGCCGCGCAGATCGAGCCCCAGATACATCGGCAGGGCATTGATTTTGCCGAGCCATTTGGGTGATTTGGAAAGCATGTTGAGCGCCACCACATAACCCTCGCCCAGTTGCTTTTGCAACTCATCGCGCGCCGCCGTCTGTGCCTTGCCGTCGGTCAGGCGCACTTTGAGAAACTCGCCGTCGAGTTCGACCGCCTGGCTGGTGGCGATGTTGGCCGCTTTCAGCACATCCCCCACCCGCGCCTGCAAGCCGGCGTCAACCTTGTTGGCGCGCAGCCCCGAGACCTGCACGGCCGGCTCGTCACCAAAAAAATTCGGTGCGGTGTAAAGCAATGCGGTCAACACCGCAACAATGATGACGGCGTATTTCCAGGCGGGGTACTTGTTCATTGCAACCTCGGTTAAACGTATGGCGTGTGGTGGATGGCGGATGGGTATGCGGGGTATGGGCGGAATGGGCCGGCGGCTTACTTCACCACGTCATTGAACGTGCCCTTGGGCAGCAGCATGGACACCGCGCCTTTCTGGATGTGGATGACTTTGCCGTCGGCGACTTCGAGCCCGATGTAACCGTCGCCGATTTTGTTGATGCGGCCGATGATGCCCATGGCGATGACTTCGTCGCCTTTTTGCAGGCTCTCGATCATCGACTTTTGTTCTTTGGCCTTTTTCATCTGCGGACGGATCATGAGGAAATACAACAGGATGAACATCAGGAAGATTGGCAACAAGCCAATCAAGGTGTCGCCACCGGATGCTTGGGCGGTTTGGGCGTAGGCGTTGCTGATCATTGAATGCTCCAGAAGGACGGTTTTGGATGGGAGGGCTGCGTGCGGGAATGCTGGGCAGCAGATTGGGCGAAGCCCGCGGAAATCAACCTGAAATTATAGCGGATTCGACCTTGGCGAAGGCGTGTGAGCAATCAGGCCATTGCCACGACCTCGATGTTTTTTAATTAAACACCAATGTACAAGCCACTTTCCAGCACTTTATGCCCGGAAACGTCCGACTGGAAAGGGTTTTTCAATCCGCGCCGCGCGTGCGATCTGCGGTGAATTTGGCACGAAAGGCGTCAAAGGCATCACCCTCGATGGCCGAGCGCATTTCGCGCATCAATTGCTGGTAATAAAACAGATTGTGGATGGTGTTGAAACGCGCCCCCATGATTTCATTGGTGCGCTGCAAATGATGCAAATAGGCGCGGGTGGCGGTTTTGCAGGTGTAGCAGCCACAGGTGTCGTCGAGCGGATTCACGTCCTCACGGTGTTTGGCGTTGCGGATTTTGATGTCGCCAAAACGCGTGAACAGCCAGCCGTTGCGCGCGTTGCGGGTCGGCATCACACAATCAAACATGTCCATGCCGCGTGACACCGCATCGACCAGATCCTCGGGCGTGCCGATGCCCATCACATAACGCGGCTTGTCGACCGGCAGTCTGGGCGCGGTGTGATCGAGTATGCGCAGCATGTCCTCTTTCGGCTCGCCCACCGACAGCCCGCCGATGGCATAACCATGGAAATCCATCGTCGCCAGTGCCTCGCGCGATTCGTCGCGCAAATCCTCGAACATGCCGCCCTGCACGATGCCAAACAGGGCGTTGGTGTTTTCCAGCCGGTCAAACTCGCTGCGGCAGCGTTGCGCCCAGCGCAGCGACAGGCGCATCGATTGCGCGGCTTCATCGTGAGTGGCGGGAAAATTGGTGCATTCATCGAATATCATGACGATGTCGGCGTTCAATTGTTTTTGAATTTGCATCGACACTTCCGGCGACAAAAAGCATTTGTCGCCGTTGACGGGCGACTGGAACGCCACGCCCTCCTCGGTGATTTTGCGCAAGTCGCCAAGGCTCCACACCTGGAAGCCGCCGGAATCGGTGAGGATGGGCTTGTCCCATGCCATGAAGCGGTGCAGGCCGTTGTGTTTGTTGATGACATCCATGCCTGGACGCAGCCACAGATGGAAGGTGTTGCCGAGCACAATTTGCGCGCCGATTTCGGTTAATTCGAGCGGGCTCATGGCCTTGACCGTGCCGTAGGTGCCCACCGGCATGAACACCGGTGTTTCGATGCTGCCATGCGCCAGCGTCAGGCGGCCGCGCCGCGCCGTGCCCTGCTTGTTTTGGCATTGTGCCAGCAACTGAAATTTCAAATTACCGCCTCAAAATGGGGAAAAGTTGCGCGAGGATAGCGGCAATCCGGGGAATATGCCACTCCTACCCGCACAGGTTGCTTAGCGTTTATCCCGGCATGAGGTGTGGAAATGACTGTTACGATTGCGACGCGCGGCACCTGGTTTTGTCAGCCATGACGGGCAACCATCGCGCGAAAAAAATGCGGGATATTTGACAATCAAACGAATCCGCATCCTGATTGGGAATAAAATTGACAGATGTTGGCGGATCAAATCAACCAATCAAACAAACACCCATCCAGACCACAATAATGCTGCAAAAAACAATATCAAAAGATTTGAAGATCGGCATGTTTGTTGCTGAACTGGATCGTCCCTGGATGGACACACCATTTTTTGTTGCAGGGATTCATTCTTGAGGATGCCCAACAGGTTGCCCAGATGCAGCAACATTGCCAATGGGTCATGATCGACCCGCTGCGCTCAAC
>JANPNJ010000302.1:0-1684 GCA_031427395.1 Burkholderiales bacterium | reverse complement strand
ACCGGTGTTTGGTGTGCCCAAACACGGCGGCACCATCTATTTGAGCGCGGCGGATGCCAGCGGCATGATGGTCAGCCTGATTCAATCCAACTACATGGGCTTCGGCTCCGGCGTGGTGGTGCCCAATACCGGCATCTCACTGCAAAACCGTGGCCATGGTTTTACCTTGCAGGCGCAACACCCCAACCAGGTCGCGCCAAACAAACGCCCGTTCCAAACCATCATCCCCGCATTTCTCACCACAGCAGCCAATCAACCCTTGATGTCCTTCGGCGTGATGGGCGGCCACATGCAGCCGCAAGGGCATGTGCAGATGGTCACCCGCATGCGTGACTACGGACAAAACCCGCAAGCCGCATCGGATGCACCGCGCTGGATTGTCAATGTTGACGGCACCATTGGCCTCGAAGACGGCCTGATGGAAAGTGTCGGCGCGGGGCTCGTGGCGATGGGGCATCAGCTTGCCCAAGCCGAGGCGGTGAATTTTGCATTTGGCGGCGCGCAACTCATCTGGCGTACTGAGGATGGCTACATTGCCGGCTCGGATCATCGCAAGGACGGGCATGCGGTGGGGTTTTAGGGTTTGCCGGGTTGGACGGATTGCCACTGAACCAATATTGATATATCATTGTTGATACATACCTGAAATGAACGGCAAACAGGTTTTACAAAAACTCAAAGCAGGTGGCTGGTCACTGGATCGGGTGAAAGGATCACACCACGTCATGATAAAGGCTGGCCGAATCTGCCCGGTGCCAGTACACGGCACACGCGATATACCAAGCGGCACGCTTGCCAAGATTGCCAAAATCACCGGTGTCAAATTACCTTGAAGGCGCGCCATGAAATCCTACTCCTATCCTGCCATCATTAAAAAACGCCGCAACGGCACTTATGATGTGCAGTTCGTCGATTTCAAGGAGGCATTCACCTACGGCGAAACACTTGGCGAAGCACGCGACAACGCCTCAGAGGTGTTGTCCGCTGTCCTGGAAAGTTTGATCGCACACAAGCAGTCGATACCCGCGCCTTCGACCAAGAAGGGTGCCACATCAATACTGCCGGACGCCAAAACACAGGCGGCACTGGCAATCTGCCTCTCCCTGAAATCCAGCAAAGATGTTAAAACCATGGCAGAACTGGCGCGCGCCATGAACACCTCTTGGGCGGCGGCGTCCCGACTGGGTGATCCCGGCCATTGGCCGACGCTGAAATTGCTCGATAAGGCGGTACGGGCGACGGGCAAGCGGTTGGTGATTTCAGTTGAATAGCGGGGCAAAAAATTGGACACGGTTTTTTTGAATGCCGGGATTAGGTTTGCGGTGTGTTGACACACCGAATCGGACTTTTCATAATCTAGTCAGTTAAACTGACCAGACCAGAAAGGAGCTGTCATGCGCCAAAGACAATGGCAATTGCAAACCGCCAAGGCACAACTGAGCGAGTTGATCGAATCCGCATTGCGCGGCGAACCGCAGCGTATCACGCGGCGCGGCAAGGATGCCGTGATGGTGCTGTCGGAACAGGCATACGCCGCGCTCACCAGCCGCGCAAAAGGTGATGCACCAAACTTTGTCGCGCACCTGCTCGCCATGCCGCGCGAGCCGACGGCGACGGTATCCCGAGCCACAGCCAAAATGGGTGCTGAACCGCGCGCCAAAATCGCGCTGCGCGATATTGCACA
>JANPNJ010000301.1:0-3474 GCA_031427395.1 Burkholderiales bacterium | reverse complement strand
GCCGCGTTTGCCCTCGATGGATTCGATCATGGCGGACTCTTCGCCGCAAATATAGGCGCCGGCACCACGGCGCAATTCGATGTGCGGCAGGGTAATGCCAGCGGGCGGATTGGCTTTTAATGCCGCCAGCTCGGTGGTCAGGAGTTCGCGGCAGGCGTGATATTCATCGCGCAAATAAATGTAGATCGCGTTGATGCCAACAACATGCGCGGCGATCAACATGCCTTCCAGAAAACGATGCGGGTCGCGCTCGAGATAATGCCTGTCCTTGAACGTGCCAGGCTCGCCCTCGTCAATATTCACCGCCATCAAACGCGGCGCGGCCTCAGCGCCAACGATGCGCCATTTGCGCCCGGACGGGAAACCCGCACCGCCGAGCCCGCGCAAACCGGAGTCTTCCATCACCTTGATGGTTGATTCCACATCGCGTTTGCCCTGCACCAGATCAACCAGGATTTTATAGCCAAACTCGGCTCTGTATGCGGCGAACGGGACATAATTGCCTGAAGATGCGCTTGTTTGCTTGTTTTTTACATTTTGTTCGATGTTGTCGAGTGTGGCGTGGCCAAACGCGTTTTGCCCCACACACACGGCCGGCGCCTCGGCGCAGCGGCCGATACAAGGCGCGGCGAGCACCCTCACCTCCTTGCCGAGCATGGCGGGCAATTTTTGCAGCAGCGCCTCCGCGCCTGCCATCGCGCAGGAAAGCGTTTCGCACACGCGCACCGTCAGCGCGGGCGGCGAAACCTCGCCTTCCTTGACCACATCAAAGTGGTGATAAAAAGTGGCGACTTCATAAACTTCGGTTTGCGACAACTTCATCGCTTCGGCCAGCGCCGCCATGTGCGCGGCGGAAAGCTGATTGTATTTGTCCTGCACCAGATGCAAATATTCAATCAGCAGGTCGCGGCGGATGGTTTTGCCAGCCAACAACGCCGCCATCTCCTCGCGCGCGGCGGGATCAACCTGACGACCCTTGGTGGTGGCGCGCGCCTTCTGGCGGCCGCTGATCGCGGCGATGGGAATCTTGACGGTGGTGCTTTCCTTCATTGAGGCAACTCTCCGTTGTCGTGGGCTCAACCGCACACATTTGACGTTCCATGTGCAGCTGGCATGCAGGATAACGCCGCCACCGCGCAAACCCCATGACGGGAATCAATTCGCCGCCGCAAGCCTGGGCTATATCGACAGCGCCAGCCGTGTCCCCTGGTCAATCGCCCGTTTGGCATCCAATTCGCCCGCCTCAAACGCGCCGCCAATCAGATGTGTCTTGACACCGGCCGCCGCCAGCGGCGCAACCAATTCGCGCAGCGGCAATTGCCCGGCGCACAGCACAATGGTATCGACTTCCAGCAAGGTGGGGTTTTCGTGTTTTTCGCCGAAGGAGACATGCAGGCCGCGCGCATCAATCGCGTCGTAATTTGCCCCGGCCATCATTTCGACTTTTTTCTTTTTCAGCGCGGCGCGATGAATCCAGCCGGTGGTTTTGCCCAGACCCTTGCCCGGTTGGGTGGCTTTGCGTTGCAGCAAATACACTTGCCGAGCGGGCGGTGCAACGTCAGGTTTGACCACGCCGCCGCGCGCGATGGCAGGGTCACCCACGCCCCATTCACGCTTCCACGCCGCCAAATCAAGCGTTGGCGAATGGTCCTCAACCAAAAATTCGGCGACATCAAAACCAATGCCGCCCGCGCCGATCACCGCCACGCGTTTGCCCACCGGTTTTTTATGCAGCAGCACGTCGATGTAGTTCAATACATTGGGGCTGCCCTGTCCGGGAATATGCGGGTCACGCGGGGTCACACCGGTGGCAATGACCACTTCATCAAAGGTTTTTAAATCATCCACCGCCACACGTTTGTTGAGGGTGAGCGTGACGCCGGTCGCGGCAATGCGCCGGGCAAAATACCGCAGCGTCTCGTGGAATTCTTCCTTGCCAGGAATCACCTTGGCCATGTTGAATTGCCCGCCGATCTCATTGGCGCTGTCGAACAATGTCACGTCGTGACCGCGTGCCGCCAATTCGGTGGCGCATGCCAAACCCGCCGGTCCCGCCCCCACCACCGCAATGTTTTTGGGTCGCGTGGCTTTGACAAAAACCAGTTCGGTTTCATGGCAGGCGCGTGGGTTGACGAGACACGATGCCAGCTTTTGCTGAAACACATGGTCGAGGCACGCCTGGTTGCAGCCGATGCAGGTGTTGATGTCCAGCGCGCGGTTGGCGGCGGCCTTGTTGACAAATTCCGGGTCCGCCAGCAATGGCCGCGCCATCGACACCATGTCGGCACAGCCATCTTTGATGATTTGCTCGCCGACTTCCGGTGTGTTGATGCGGTTGGTGGTGATGAGCGGGATGCCGACTTCGCCTTTGAGTTTTTTGGTCACCCAGGCAAACGCGCCGCGTGGCACCGAGGTGGCAATGGTTGGCACCCTTGATTCGTGCCAACCGATGCCGGTGTTGATGATAGTCGCGCCCACCTTTTCAATACCCTTGGCGAGCATCACCACCTCCTCCCACGATTGGCCATCGGGGATCAGATCCAGCATCGACAGGCGATAAATGATGATGAAATCGTGCCCGACCGCCTCGCGCATGCGGGAGACAATCTCAATCGGCAATTGCATGCGGTTTTTGTATTCACCGCCCCATTTGTCATCGCGATGGTTGGTGGCGAGCGACAAAAATTCGTTGATGAAATAACCTTCCGAGCCCATCACCTCCACGCCGTCATAGCCCGCCTCGCGCGCGAGCCGTCCGGCGCGCACAAAACATTTGATCTGCCGCTCGACCCCAGCCAGCGACAAGGCGCGCGGCGTGAATGGCGTGATCGGCGATTTGATGCGCGAGGGCGCAACCGAAAACGGCGAGTAGCCGTAACGCCCCGCGTGCAAAATTTGCAGGGCGATTTTGCCGCCTTCGGCGTGTACGGCATCGGTGATGATGTGGTGTGTTTTGGCGGCGCGGCTGGACGCCAGACGCGAGCCAAACGGCGACAGCCAGCCTTCGACATTCGGCGCAAACCCACCGGTGACAATCAGCCCGACACCTCCCCGCGCACGCTCGGCAAAATAGGCGGCGAGTTTTGGAAAATCCTTCGCCTTGTCCTCAAGACCGGTGTGCATTGAGCCCATCAACACGCGGTTTTTTCAGCGTGGTGAAACCGAGGTCAAGCGGGGCGAGCAGATGGGGGTAGGGTGATGTCATGGGTGTGGGTTTTTTACCGCCGATGGACGCCGATGACCGCCGATAAAGTCAAAATCAAAAAGTGCCTGAAAGTTGTTTTGGACTTGTTTTTATCGGCGCTTTTCGGCGTCCATCGGCGGTAAAAAAACTCACACCCATGACATCCCCCTACCCCCATCTGCTCGCCCCGCTTGACCTCGGCTTCACCACGCTGAAAAACCGCGTGTTGATGGGCTCAATGCACACCGGTCTTGAGGACAAGGCGAAGGATTTTCCAAAACTCGCCGCCT
>JANPNJ010000300.1:0-2130 GCA_031427395.1 Burkholderiales bacterium | reverse complement strand
CGCGCGCGGCGAAAATCAGCAGCAACTGCACGGCCAGCTCAAAATCGTCCAACTGGCGCTTGAACAACACGGCGATCAAACCCATCGCCCGCCCCCTGCTATCGACCAACGGCGCGCCGACGTACCCCTGGATGCCACGGTCGGTCAGCGGCTGGTCGCGTGGAAACAAATTGGCGACGTCGTTGGGATAGGCACAGACACCATGAAGGAGAATCTGCTGGCAGGGCGAGCCCTCGAGCTGATAGGAAAAATTTTCGCCAGGGCCTGCCGCCAGGTGCACGGCAATGGTGCGTACCTGGGTCAGATCGCCACTTGGCAATTCACCGACAAACGCCATGTCGGCATTGAGTGCCTGCAGCAGCCGTTCGACCAGCGAGCGAAAAAAATTTTCGCCAGTGGTGGCGGCCACACCCTGCGCGATGTCAAACACCATGCGTTCGTGGCGCTTGTGTTCCGTGATGTCGCGGCTGATGGAAATCAAACAAACCATGCCATTCATGGTGGTGCGTTCGGTGGAAATCTCAAAGGTGCGGATATCGCCGGATTTGAGCCGAAACTCGGCTTCCATGCCACGCACACCGCCCTCGGCTTCGATGTGTGCCAGCCACTGCTCGCGCTGCCCGGCAACCGCCCACAGCCCGATTTCGCGGGTGGTGAGGCCGATGACTTCGGCGGCGGCATAGCCGGATTGCCGTTCGAAGCTGGCATTGACCTCCAGCACGACGCCGTCGTCAAGACTGGTGAGGATCATCCAATCCGGGCTGAGCCGGAACACCTGGGAAAACCGCGCTTCCGAATCGGCGAGGCGGCTTTGCGCGGCGCGCCGGGCGTCATTTTCACTTGCCAGCATCACCAGATCGGCGATGGAGCCGACAAACTGTTGTTCGTCCAGTGTCCAGGCGCGGCGTTCATCAACCGATTCGATGCAAACCACGCCATAACTTTCGCCCGCCTGCCAGATGGTGGCGTCAAGCATGGAAAAAATCCGCAACGGCTGCAGATAGTCCACGCAAAATTCGTCGGTGCGCGGATCAAGCCGTGCATCCGCCGCGCTGATGACGCGGTTTGCCTTCAAGGCGGCAAAATAAGCCGGGTAGCGGGCGGCGTGCAAACTCAGCCCGGCCATATGGCTGCCGGGCGTCGCTTCATACAGGTCGGCGAGATCCAGCGAGGTCCCGTCTTTGGCCAGTCGCCAGACCGAAACCCGCGCCACGGCCAGGGTCAGGGCGGTGATTTCCGTCAATTTTTCGCACACCGTCTGCCAGTCCTGCGCGAGCAGGCCGCTTTTCATGATTTCCAGCAGCGCCGCCTGTTGGCGGCGAACACGATCGACAATCGCCGTATGTGGCACACCGTTTTGCACTGCCGCCACAGGTGTGGACTCGGCCAATTGTGCAGGGACTATTTGCAGGGTTTCTCTCATGGCGCGGGGCGCTTGTCCTGTGCGGAGATCCGGACGGCCATTGTGCGCCATGGCGCATCAATAGTCGATATCCGGCGTGACGGATATCGACAAGACCGACTGTCGAGACAACAATGTGCAATCCACGCTTGCCGTTTGAGCTGATTTTGCCTGAAACCGCCCGCCAATAAACAATTGGCCAATTTGGAATGGGATTCAGCCTTTACTTTTGGCTGGCGAGCGCGGCTTTCATTGCCGTGGCGGCGGTGAGGGCCTCGTCCAGCGTGGCGGCGCAGAGTGTCACGTGTCCCATTTTGCGCCCCGGCCGCGCTTCGCGTTTGCCGTACAGGTGCAAGTGGGCACCGGGGTGGCTGAGCACCACCGACCAGTCCGGCGCGTGTTGCTGTTGATCGCCCGGCCAGATGTCGCCGAGCAGATTGAGCATCACCGCGGGTGAATGCTGGCTGGTGTCGCCCAGCGGCAGGCCGCACAGCACCCGCACCTGCTGCTCGAATTGTGAGGTGCGGCAGGCGTCAATGGTGAAGTGGCCGCTGTTGTGCGGGCGCGGGGCGATTTCGTTGATGTATAGGGTGTCGTCTTGCAACACAAAAAATTCCACCGCCATCACGCCCACATATTCGAGAGCCACCGCCACCTGCGAGGCGATGTCACAGGCCTTGGCCGCGAGGTGGGCGGAAATGCGCGCCGGGGCGATGGTCAGATCAAGA
>JANPNJ010000299.1:0-1543 GCA_031427395.1 Burkholderiales bacterium | reverse complement strand
CGCGCCTATGTGATGTTTGCGGGGCCGCCTGATCAAAGTGCGGCATGGTCGGATTCGGGTGCGGAAGGTGTGTATCGTTTTTTGAAACGCCTTTATACATACGGCGTTTGGAGCAAAAATGCCGCAAACGGCGCACCCGCATTGGACTTTGCCAATATTTCCGCAGGTGCAAAAAAGCTGCGCTTTGAAATTCACACCATCTTAGCCCAGGCCAACCACGACTACACGCGCCTGCAATACAACACGGTGGTGTCGGCGGCGATGAAAATGCTCAACGCGTTGGAGGACAGCAAAACACAAACCGGTGCGGACTGGCGCGCCGCGCGCAACGAAGGCTTGTTCATTTTGCTGCGCACCCTGTATCCGCTGGCACCCCACCTCACCTGGCAATTGTGGAATGATTTGGGTTACGCCGCACAACACGGCGACATCATCGATGCCGCCTGGCCGCAGGCGGCGGCAGACGCGCTGGAGCAAGACGAAATCGAGCTGGTGGTGCAGGTCAACGGCAAATTGCGCGGACACATTCGTGTGCCCAAAGACGCCGGCAAGGAAGCCATTGAGGCGCTGGCCCTGGCTGACACCGGCGTGGCCAAACACACCGAGGGCAAGCCCATCAAAAAGTTGATTGTGGTGCCGGGGAGGCTGATCAATGTGGTGGTGTAAAAAATGCCTGGCCGTGATGAGTGTGTTTGCCATGACGGCATGCGGCTTCACCCTGCGCGGCTCGTATGAATTGCCCTATCAAACCATTCACATCACCGCCACCGGCCACTCGGTGGTGGCCGGGCAGATCCGCCGCGAGCTGGCGGATTCAAAAACAAAATTGACCGGCGCGGCAAAAGACGCCGATGCCGTCCTGACCATCATCGAAGAACGCCGCGACCGGCAAATCCTGTCGTTGTCCGGCGCTGGCCGGGTGCGGGAGTATGATTTGCGTCTCAACGTCAGTTATCAATTTGTCGATGGCAAGGGGGGCGTCATCATTCCCACCAGTGAAATATTGCTGAAGCGAACTTTCGCCTACGACGACACCCGTGTCATCGCCAAACAGCAGGAGGAAGCGATGCTGTTCCAGGACATGGAGCGTGACGCCAGCGGGCAGATACTGCGGCGCATGATCGCCATCGGCCGGGCGCGGTGAGCGGGTCGAGTCATGCACAGATCGCGTATTAACCGCCGATGAACGCCGATTTCCGCCGAAAGACGCCGATACACACCAAAGGTTTTGGTTTGTTTTTATCGGCGGTTATCGGCGTCCATCGGCGGTTCAAATTTTTTCTCCAATGACCACCATGCATCTGACCGCTGAACAATTCATTGCCCAGCCACCCAAGGCACTCGCGCCACTCTATGTGATCCACGGTGCTGAGCCGCTGGGCGCGCTGGAGGCGGCGGATGCTTTGCGTGATCTGGCCAGGCAACAGGGTTTTGTCGAGCGTGAGGTGTTCACCGCCGAGTCTGGTTTTGATTGGTCGCAGCTGGCCAATGCAGGCAGCGCGTTGTCATTGTTTGCCTCGCAACGCTTGATCGAGCTGCGCAT
>JANPNJ010000298.1:0-2161 GCA_031427395.1 Burkholderiales bacterium | reverse complement strand
GGTGAGCGGCAGTTTGATCTGCTTGCCGATAAGATGCGTGTAGCGTTCATCGCTTGGATTCACCGCCACCGCCACGTCGCCCAGCATCGTCTCAGGCCGCGTGGTCGCCACCGTCAGGCCAGCCAAACCGTCAATGGGGCCATCGGCAAAGGGATAACAAATCTCCCAGATTTTTCCTTCTTCCTCCTGGCTCACCACTTCCAAATCCGACACTGCCGTGCCCAGCACCGGGTCCCAATGCACCAGCCGTTTGCCGCGATAAATCAAGCCTTGCTCATGCAGCCGGTTGAACACTTCCACCACCGCGGCGGACATGGTTTCATCCATCGTGAAATAACCCGCCTTGTCGCCCTCGGTGTCAGCGAATTGCCAATTGGCGGAGGCACCCAGGCGGCGCATTTGGCGGGTGATGGTGGAGCCGGACTCATGCTTCCAGTCCCACACTTGTTTGATGAATTGCTCGCGCCCCAATTCAAGGCGGGTCTTGCCCGCTGCCTGCAATTGCCGCTCGACCACAATTTGCGTGGCAATGCCGGCGTGGTCGGTGCCAACAACCCAGTTGGTGTTGTCGCCCAACATGCGGTGATAACGGATCAACGCATCCATCAGTGTTTGCTGGAAAGCATGGCCCATGTGCAAAGTGCCGGTGACGTTCGGCGGCGGCAACTGGACGGCGTAGGCGGGCTTGGCGGCGTCACCGCTGTGCGCGAAGTATCCGGCGGCTTCCCATTGCGGATACCATTTTGCTTCGATGGCGCTGGGGTCAAATGATTTGGCGAGTTCGGTGGTGGGGCTTGGTGGATTGTTCATGGGTCAGTGGCTCAACAAATGGCGTAGGGTGGGCAGAGCCCACCGTTGAAGATGAATGGCGAAGGTTGTGGCGGGATGAGCCCAACCCAACCGCGTTTATTTTTTTCGCAGCCGATCCGCCAGCGCGGCATTGACCGCATCGCCGATTTCATTGGCGATGCTTTGTTTCATGTCGGCCAGCACATGGCTGATGGTGGCGTGGAGCTGGGACTGGAATTGTTCGCCCAACCGTGTTTCCAGGCTCGCGGCCAATTCACCATCCATGCGTTGGGCGACGCGTTGAAAAATCTCATGCGAAAGTTGGTCAATATCCGCCTCGGAAAGACTTTGCAAAAAATCAACCGCTGGCGGTGGCACGCTGTCTGATGGGGGTGCGGGTGTCCATTGGGGTGCCTCCACCAAATCGGTCAATACCGGAATGTTGCGCGCGTCGGTTGCCACCCCCAGCTTTCCCACCAGTGTATCGACCTTGTTTGCCAGTTCCTGGCTCTTGTCGTCATCGCGATCCATTATTTGCCTGCCGCCATGTCAATGTTTTCAATCTGAAAGCCGCGTGATTTATAAAATTTCGCCCGTTCGCGCGCCTTCACGCGGTCGTCGCCATCCATGCCCACCACTTCGCGCAAAAACTCAAAGCGGGTGAAGTAGGGCGGCGGCTCGTCGCTTAAATTGAGCAGGGCATCGTGATGTGGCAGGAGCGATGTTGCATTGGCGATCACCACCGGAGTTGTATTTGCCATGGCATGGTCAGCACGCACATGCGGCACAAACGACAACGGCGAAAATGTCCAAAGCAGGCGGTCAAATTCATCCGCCGTGGCTTCATTTGGCGCGTACACAATCAGCCGCTTGCCGCTGTCATGGGCTTTTTTGGCGAGCTTGCAGCCGTAACGCAGCTTGTGGTCAACATTGAAAAAAAACTTTACTTCGGTCATGGGGGTTGTAATTCATTCTGTTTGAAACAATCACACAACGTCCACCTTATGTGGCCCCTTCCCCCATGAAAATGGGGGAAGGGGCTTACAGGCCAGCCCGCTTCATCAAAAACTTGGACAGCAGCGGCACCGGCCGACCGGTAGCACCTTTGTCCTTGCCAGATATCCACGCGGTGCCGGCAATATCCAAGTGCGCCCACTTGTAGGTTTTGGCAAAACGCGCCAGAAAACACGCGGCGGTGATGGCACCACCGGCGCGGCCGCCGCTGATGTTCGGGATGTCGGCGAAATTGGATTTGAGCATGTCGTCATACTCCTCGCCCATCGGCAACAGCCATGCCTTGTCATGCGCGGCATTGCCGGCATTGACCAATTCGGCACCGAGCTTGTCGTCATTGGCAAACACACCCGAGGTC
>JANPNJ010000297.1:0-1731 GCA_031427395.1 Burkholderiales bacterium | reverse complement strand
TCCCGCCAGCCCTGGCAGCACCTCGTCATTCAACAGTGCGTATTGCCTTTCCACGATCCCGCGCGCCGCCTCCCCAACCAGGCCAAAAACCTGTTGTGGAGTTTTGCCGTCGGTGGAGCGCGTGGTGACACCGAGTTTGATTTGCTCCTTCAAACCGGCCACACGGATTTCAAAAAATTCATCCATGTTGGACGACACGATCGCCAGGAATTTCAGCCGCTCCAGCAATGGGACGGTGCGGTTTTCCGCCTGCGCCAGCACGCGCCGGTTGAAGGCAAGCATTTGCAATTCGCGGTTCAAAAACCGCGCGGCGGCTTTGGCGGGTGTCAGGTTCGAACCTGCTTTGGATTTTTTGCCAGGCGTTGCCATTTATCATCCGTTCAGTCACCGGATTTACAGTTTACCCACTGGCGGCGGCAAATGTCTGTGCGATACTTTCGCTGTTGTCGTCGCCATCCCCCACACGTCTGCCACAGCCTACGCCATAGCCCATGACTCTGCCTACCCTCGCCGCCGTTGACCTGGGCTCGAACAGCTTTCATCTGCAAATTGTACGCGTGGTCGGCAGCACGCTTTACCCGCTTGACTCACTCAAGGAAACAGTGCGTCTGGGTGCCGGGGTCACGGCCGACAGGAATATTGAGCGCAAAACCGCCGAACGCGCGTTTGTCACCTTGCGGCTGTTTGCGGAACGTCTGCGCGGCATGCCCGCCAGCCAGGTGCGCGTGGTCGCCACCAACGCCCTGCGGGTCGCCAAAAATGCCCGGCAATTTGTGCAGGAGGCCGAGGCGATAATCGGCTTTCCCATTGAGATCATCGCCGGCCGGGAAGAGGCACGGCTGATATATCTGGGAGTGGCAAAAAGTTTGCCCCCGTCCGATGGGGAGCGTCTGGTGGTGGACATCGGCGGCGGTTCCACCGAATTCATCATCGGCCAGGGATTGAAGCCGAAGTTGCTTGACAGCCTGTACATGGGGTGTGTCAGTTATTCCGCGCGTTTTTTCCCGGACGGCGCCATCGACAAGCACCGCTTCCATGACGCGCAACTGGCCGCGCGCAAGGAGATTGAACAAATCCGCGCGGCTTTCCTGAACAACGGATGGCAACGGGCGTTTGGCTCGTCCGGCACGGCCAAGGCACTGGCGGGCATTGTGATGGACAACGGATTTTCAGAAACTGGCATCTCCCGCCGCGGCCTGGAATGGCTGCGCGACAAGGCAATCAAAGCCGGCAATTTTCGCAGCCTTGATCTCGACATCAAGGCCGACCGCATACCCGTGTTGTCAGGCGGGCTGGCCATCATGCTGACCATATTTGAGGAATTGAATATTGCCGACATGCAGGCCGTGGATACCGCGCTCCGTGATGGCGTGCTGCACGACATGCTGGGCCGCGCCCATCACCCCGACATGCCTGATGTGCGTGATGCCACAGTGGAACAATTCAGCCAGCGTTTTGGCGTGGACGTGAAACAAGCAGATCGGGTGCGTGATCTGGCCATGCATTTTTTCTCCAATCTGTCGGCAGACAGCGGCAATACACTTGATGCCACCAGCCAGGAGGAATCACGGCAGCGATTGTTTTGGGCGGCGCGCCTGCATGAAATCGGCATGGCCGTGTCGCAAGCCGGGCTCCACAGGCATTCGGCCTATATTCTGGCCATTGCCGACATGCCGGGTTTTTCCAAACGCGAGCAGGCCGCGCTGGCACTGGTGGTGCAGGCGCAGCGCG
>JANPNJ010000296.1:0-4271 GCA_031427395.1 Burkholderiales bacterium | reverse complement strand
TCATTGGCATTGGCGGGCATCGCCGGATGGGTGTAGTTCTCGTTCATCACGGTGATGTAGTAGTAGATGTGTTCCATCTTCTCGTACATGCGCTTCAGGCCGTCGTGCAGGATGACCGCAAGCTCATAGCTGAAGGTCGGGTCGTAGGAAATGCAATTGGGAATGGTCGCGGACATCAGATGTGAATGGCCGTCTTCGTGTTGCAGACCCTCGCCGTTGAGCGTGGTGCGACCCGCCGTGCCGCCCAGCAAAAAGCCGCGCGCCTGCATGTCGCCCGCCGCCCACGCCAGGTCGCCGATGCGCTGGAAACCAAACATCGAATAAAAAATGAAAAACGGAATCATGTGCTGGCCATGGTTGGCGTAGCTGGTGCCCGCCGCCATCCACGAGCAAAATGCGCCCGCCTCATTGATGCCTTCCTGCAAAATCTGTCCGGCCTTGTCTTCCTTGTAGAACATCAATTCGCCGGAATCAACCGGCTCATAAAGTTGCCCGACCGAGGAGTAAATGCCCAACTGGCGAAACAAGCCTTCCATGCCGAAGGTGCGCGATTCATCGGCCACAATCGGCACCAGCCTGGGGCCCAATTCCTTGTCGCGGATGAGCGCGGTGAAGGCGCGCACAAACGCCATGGTGGTGGAGATTTCGCGCTCTTCGGTGGATTTCAGCAGCGCATCGAAAATGGCCAGATCCGGCACCTTGAGCGGTGGAATATTCGGGAACCGTACCGGCAGCGAGCCACCGAGTTTTTCGCGCGCGGCTTTCAGGTACTGCATCTCCGGCGCATCGTCGGGCGGCTTGTAAAACGGCACATCGGCAATGACATCATCACTCACCGGAATATTGAAACGGTCGCGGAATTGTTTGAGCGAACCCAGATCCATCTTTTTTTGCTGATGGGTGATGTTTTGCCCTTCACCCGCCTTGCCCATGCCGTAGCCTTTGACGGTTTTGGCGAGGATGATGGTCGGCTGCCCCTGGTGTTTCACCGCCGCGGAATACGCCGCATAAACTTTGTACGGGTCGTGGCCACCACGATTGAGGCGCCAGATATCCTCGTCCGACATCGACGACACCATTTTTTCCAGTTCGGGATATTTGCCGAAAAAGGCCTTGCGCACATAGGCGCCGTCACGCGCCTTGTAATTTTGATATTCGCCGTCCACCGCTTCCATCATGCGGGTTTTGAGCAGGCCGTCATTATCCCTGGCCAGCAGCGGATCCCAGTAGCGCCCCCAGATCACCTTCAACACATTCCAGCCGGCACCGCGAAAATCACTTTCCAGTTCCTGGATGATCTTGCCGTTGCCGCGCACCGGGCCATCCAGACGTTGCAGATTGCAATTGACCACAAAAATCAGATTGTCGAGACCCTCGCGGGCGGCCAGCGAAATCGCGCCGAGTGATTCCGGCTCGTCCATCTCGCCGTCACCCATGAATGCCCACACCTTGCGGCCCTCGGTGTTGACGATGCCGCGGTTGTGCAGGTATTTCATGAAGCGCGCCTGGTAAATCGCCTGCAAAGGGCCGAGGCCCATCGACACGGTGGCGAATTGCCAGAAGTCCGGCATCAACCACGGGTGCGGGTAGGACGAAATGCCCTTGCCGTCAACCTCGCGGCGGAAATTCACCATCTGCTCTTCGCTGATGCGACCCTCGAGAAAGGCGCGGGCGTACACACCCGGTGCCGAGTGGCCCTGCATGAAAATCAGGTCGCCGCCATGGGTCTTGGAGGGGGCGTGCCAGAAGTGGTCGAAGCCCACGTCATAAAGGGTTGCTGCAGATTGAAAACTGGCGATGTGGCCACCCAATTCGGATGACTCCTTGTTGGCGCGCAGCACCGTGGCAACCGCGTTCCAGCGAATCAGCGAACGAATGCGGTGCTCCATTTCCTGGTCGCCCGGCAGCGGGTCTTCGGCGTGCGGCGGAATGGTGTTGATATAGGCGGTGGTGGGTGTGTAGGGCAGGTTGGTGCCGGAGCGCCGCGCCTTGTCCACCAGCGACTCGAGCAGGAAGTGGGCGCGCTCGGGGCCTTCCACTTCGAGAACGGCGTCGAGTGCGTCGAGCCATTCGCGGGTTTCCAGTGGGTCGGTGTCTTGTTGCAGAAAGGCGGGACGATCCATCGCCAGTCTCCTCTGTTTATTGGATGAATTTTTAAGTAGATGACTATTAGAGCGCAATATGTCTGCTGGTGCACTTGCTGATCATCAAGGGATCGGCAAAGCGCTTGTGAATCAGGCGGCGAAATTCAGTCGGTTGCAAGTGACGGTTGTTCAAAGCCGGATAATATCTGCGGGCTTGGCGCGGCAAGTTTGACAGGGGGAACTGATGTTAGATTGTGCGGTTGTGGCCGTGAGATGGTCACGCCGCAATCGCCAAACTGGAAAAACCCGCAAATTTCCGTTGCAGTGGCGGGGGGAGAGCAAGCAAAAAATAGGCAAAAAATGCATTTTATTCAATATAATCAAATACTTTCAGATGTTTCCCGAATTGTTTCTTAAAAAACAATTTTAAGTTATTATTCTTGAAAGTGTTTAGGTCAAAAAATTCAAGTTCAAACCGTTGAGGAATTTGCACGATTTTCGCCAGTTTTTGGATTGGGTGTCAGTGGCGAATCCTGATGTCAACGCATTCAACGCGGCAAAAGAAATCAGAAAATGGACGTGCACGGCAATTTTGTGCATAAAACAGAAATGCGTCGGGGGGCAATGTGGCGCTGACAAATGCTTTGCAAATAATTAGTGCCACCGATCCCGGAAGGGTGCGTGGTCACAACGAGGATTGTGTCGAGTCGAGACCGGAAATCGGTTTGGTCGTGCTCGCCGATGGCATGGGTGGCTACAATGCCGGTGAAGTGGCGAGCGGCATGGCGACCTCTCTTATTGCGTCGGGATTGAGCCAGGTCTGGACACCAGCTCGATTGGGCAAATTGGACCGGCAGGCTGCCACCGTGTTGTCGCAGCAGTTGTTGAGGGAGCAGGTTGAAGTGGCCAATCGTGCCATTTTTGAAGCGGCACAAAAAGACCCACAATGCGCCGGTATGGGCACGACATTGGTGACGGGTTTGTTTTATGACAATTTCCTGACCGTGGCGCATATTGGTGATTCACGGCTTTACCGCATGCGCAATGACGCATTGGAACAAATTACCCGCGACCATTCATTGTTGCAGGAGCAAATTGATGCGGGATTGATCTCCAAAGAGGATGCCAGGTCGTCGCAAAACAAGAATCTGGTTACCCGCGCGGTCGGCATCGATCCGGAAGTGGAGACTGAGATACACACCTATGACGTGGCGGAGGGGGATATTTATCTGCTCTGTTCCGACGGGCTCAATGACATGATTGAGGATGAGGAAATTCAAATGACGCTGATTGCATTGCAGTCCAATCTCGACTTGACCGCGCAGCAATTGGTGCAGGCGGCAAATGACGCGGGCGGACGCGACAACATATCGGTGATGTTGATCAAGGTAATGGCAGGTTTCCCTGTGGAGCGCGGTTTTTGGGCGAAGGTCAAGGGGCTGTTTGCCTAGCCACGCGGGTCGGCCACGCTCCCATTAACGCCGCAGATGTGCAACGATTTTTACTAAGGTTACGATCATGGCAAAACTGATGTTGAGTGTCGACGGAACAATTCTGAAGGAGATTTCGCTTGCCAAGGAGCGAACGACTTTGGGCAGGAAGCCGCACAATGATATTCAAGTGGACAACCTTGCGGTGTCCGGTGAGCACGCCGCGATCATTACCATCCTCAACGACTCATTCATCGAGGATTTGAATTCGACCAATGGCACCCTGGTCAACGGCAAGCCCATCAAAAAGCATTTTCTGCAAAACAACGACGTCATCGAAATCGGCAAACACAAGCTCAAATACTTCAATGACACGCCGGTGCAAACCGCGGCGGCTGATTTTGAACGCACCATGATCATCAGAAAGCCGGCCGCTTCAGCGGTGGCACCCGTGGCATCCGCCGCTGCGCCAGGCGCTTCGGCAGCCGCGCCATCGTCGCCGGCGTCGCATATCTCAGATACGCAGACCAACATGCGCCCCTTTGTCCCGTCTGCGGCGCCGCCACCACCGGCTCCAGCTCAGGCCGCACCACCCCCCCCGGCTGCGTCAGCCCCTGCCGGGGCAACACGCGAGGCGGCGATCCAGGTGCTTTCCGGTGCCGCCGCGGGGCGCACGCTGGATTTGACCAAAAATCTGACCACCATCGGCAAGCCGGGTGTGCAAGTGGCGGTGATTACCCGCCGTCCGACCGGATTT
>JANPNJ010000295.1:0-1868 GCA_031427395.1 Burkholderiales bacterium | reverse complement strand
AAGGCGAAGTGACCCATGCTCAACTGGCAATTTGCCCGCTTCGATGATTTGCATCCGCGCGATTGGTACACCGTTTCGGCGGCGCGCATTGAGGTGTTCGTGATGGAACAAAATTGTCCCTTCCAGGATTTGGATGGGGCGGATTTTTTGGCATGGCATCTGCTGGGCTGGGATGGCGCGGGTGAGGCAAAAAAACTCGCGGCGTATTGCCGTCTGGTGGATGCCGGGGTCAAATTTGCCGCACCCTCAATTGGCAGGGTGATCACGCCACGCGATTACCGCCTGGGTGGTTATGGAAAGATGTTGATGGCCGAGGCCTGCCGCCGCCATGACGCGCTGTATCCGGGCATGGCCAACCGCATCGGCGCACAGGCGCGGTTGGAAAAGTTTTACCAGCAATTTGGCTATAAAACCGACTCGGACATGTACATGGAAGACGGCATTCCGCATCTGGAAATGGAGAGGTCTGTATGAACCACAAAAATCGCACGGTGCTGGTGACAGGGTCCACCTCCGGCATCGGTCTTGGCATTGCCCGGGCATTTGCCCACGAAGGTGCCAACATCATTCTCAATGGTTTTGGCGATGCGGCCGGGATTGAAAAAATCCGCGCCGATCTTGCCGCTGAATTTTCAGTGACAGTAGTGTATTCGGCGGCGGACATGTCGCGGCCGCATGACATCACCGCGATGGTGGAGGACGCGGTGAAACAATTCGGCGGCGTGGACATCCTGGTCAACAACGCCGGCATCCAGCACGTGGCACCCGTCGATGAATTCCCCGCCGACAAATGGGATGCGATCATCGCCATCAACCTGTCGTCGGTGTTTCACACCACCCGCGCGGTGCTGCCGCTGATGAAACAAAAAAAATGGGGACGCATCATCAACATCGCCTCGGCACATGGGCTGGTGGCGTCACCTTACAAGTCGGCCTACGTCGCGGCCAAACATGGTGTGGTGGGCTTCACCAAGTCGTGCGCGCTGGAAGTCGCCGAAGCGGGCATCACGGTGAACGCGATTTGCCCCGGCTATGTGTTGACCCCGCTGGTTGAAAAACAAATTGACGACCAGGCGAAGGTGCATGGCATCCCGCGTGAAAACGTGGTCCGCGACATCATGCTGGCACCGCAGGCGATCAAACGCTTTGCCGAAATCGATGACGTGGCCTCGCTTGCGCTGTATCTGGCATCGGATGCCGCGCGCGGCATCACCGGTGCGTCGATGTCGATTGACGGCGGCTGGACGGCGCGGTAGGGTGCTTTGGCATGGCGGTTACACAATTTCAATACGGGAGATTCAAATGAGCAAAGTGTACAAAGACGCCCCATCCGCCCTCGCCGGATTGCTGCATGACAACATGACCATCGCCGCCGGCGGCTTCGGCTTGTGCGGCATCCCGGAAAACCTGATTGCCGCCTTGGTCGATAGCGGCACCAAGGGCCTCACCATCGCCGGCAACAATGCGGGCGTGGATGACTTCGGCATGGGGCTGTTGCTCAAAACCCATCAGGTGAAAAAAGTCATCGCCTCCTATGTTGGCGAGAACAAGGAATTTGAGCGGCAGGTGCTGGCCGGCGAGCTCGAATTGCAATTGACCCCGCAGGGCACACTCGCCGAAAAATTCCGCGCGGGTGGCGCGGGCATTCCCGGTTTTTACACCCGCACTGCGTTTGGCACCAAGCTGGCCGAGGACAAACACACACACAATTTTGACGGCAAGGAGTATGTGCTGGAGGAGGCGATCCGCGCCGATCTCGCCATCGTGAAAGCGTGGAAGGGCGACAAGGCAGGCAATCTGGTCTATCGACAAACCTCGCGCAATTTCAATCCCATGATCGCCACCTGCGGAAAAACCACGGTCGCGGA
>JANPNJ010000294.1:0-1630 GCA_031427395.1 Burkholderiales bacterium | reverse complement strand
GACAAGACACTCGCGTTTATCGAAACCATCCAGCCCGCGCAAATCGACGGCAAGGAAGACGCCGACATCACCATCACCCCGGGTGGCCGCACCATGCACTTCAAGGGCCAGCCGTATCTGGTGAATTGGGTCATGCCGAATTTTTATTTTCACGTCATGACCGCCTACGCCATCCTGCGCCACCACGGGGTGGAAGTCGGCAAGATGGATTACCTTGGCAGCTTTTAGCAATATCAACGACATAAAAACCGCGCCGCGTGCCACTGCTTTGCGGCGCGCGGCAAGCTGGCTGCTTGCGCTGGCGATGTTGTATGCCGCTGTGGCGGCGGTATTTTATTTCGGCCAGGAGCGCCTGATTTTCCTGCCAACGACGCTGCCCGCCGACCATCGCTTCAACCTTGCCGACACCACCGAAGTTTTTATCCCGGTCAGCGGCGCCACACTCTCGGCGCTGCATTTCAAACAGCCCCACGCCAAGGCCAAGGGCGTGATTTTTTTCCTGCACGGCAACGGCGGCAATCTGGCATCGTGGCTGCCGAGCACCGACTTCTACCGCAAAAACAATTTTGACGTATTCATGATCGACTATCGCGGCTACGGCAAGAGCAGCGGCACCATTTCAAGCGAAGCGCAACTAGACGCGGACGTAATGGCGGCATGGCAGCATGTGGCACCCCAATACGCGGGAAAGAAGCGGGTTATTTTTGGCCGCTCACTCGGTGCCGCATTGGCCGCCAAACTGGCCACCGAGGCCGCAGCCGACTGGATCGTATTGGTGTCACCGTTTTACAACCTTGACGCCATGCGCCGTGACTACTACCCATGGTTGCCGGCTGGCTTGATGCGCTACACCTTTGCCACAAATGAGTGGTTGCCGAAAATCAACCCTCCCATCACCCTCATTCACGGTGACCGCGACGACATCATCGCCCATTCACACAGCGAACGATTGCACGCCCTGTTGCCGCAGACCGAGCTCATCAAGATTGACGGCGGCGATCATTTGAACCTGAATCATCTGCCGCAATATGTGAATGCGCTGTCCGAACGATTGGCAAAACTCTAGGCGGGGCGCGGGTTTTCACAGCTTTTTGGCTGAAAGGGCTTGCGGAATGGCGTTTAATGGTGTCTGACCATTTTCCCCACCAGCAGCAGGCCGCCGGGCAGGCCCGCCAACACAGTCCGGCGCAGCCAGAGCGGCGTCTGCCCGTCGGTCAATAGCCGCTCCCAATGGGTTTCAGACATCATGCGTGGTCTCCGCCAGAGTGGCTACCATCGCTTTGCGCGCCGCATCGCGCAGTTCGAGCGCGCGGTTCCAGCCCGTCCCCGCCGCTGGGATTGCCGCGCCGATCATCACCCGGATCTCGCTGCGGCGCGGCAGCCAGGCCTTGTCGCGCAGCAGCGAGCGGGTGCCGTTCAGCGTCACCGGAACCAGCGGTGTTCCGGTCTCGGCGGCAATCACAAAAGCCCCGAGCTTGAAGGCTTGCAGGCCGCTCGCACGCTGGAAAGTGCCTTCGGGGAAGAACACCAGCGATTCGCCGGCCCGCACGCGCGCCTGCAGCGCCCGGGTGTCCAGGGCGCCTTGCGCGGCATCAAAGCGCTCGACGAACACAGCGTCCAACTTGCGCAG
>JANPNJ010000293.1:0-5942 GCA_031427395.1 Burkholderiales bacterium | reverse complement strand
GAACACATTGTCGAGCCCCTCTTCGTGCAGCATGGTGATGGCTTCTTTCAGGCCATACAACAGATTGGTCGCCGGGGTGTAGGGGAAAAATCCGCTCTTGTTGGCTTCGATCATTTCGTCCCACGCCCAGTAGGCTTTGGGGAGCGTGGAGGTTTTGTTGGCCGCGAGTGCCTTGGCCGAGATGGCGTTGAACGACAGGCCCGGTGGCAGCATCAGTCCTTTTTGCGAGCCGCCGATGGAGACATCGACACCCCATTCATCATGCCGGTAATCAATCGAGCCCAGCGACGAGATGGTATCAACCATCAGCAGTGCCGGGTGGCGCGCGTTGTCGATGGCTTTGCGTACTGCCGCGATATTGGAGGCAACGCCGGTGGAGGTTTCGTTGTGGACCACACACACGGCTTTGATGGTGTGGGATTTATCGTTGGCCAGGTGTGCCTCGACCACCTTGGCGTCCACACCGCTGCGCCAGTCACCAGCGATGAATTCGGGATAGAGGCCGAGTTTGACCGCCATCTTCTGCCACAGGCTGGCAAAGTGGCCGGTCTCGACCATCAACACATGATCGCCGGGGTTGAGGGTGTTCTGCAGTGCCGCTTCCCATGCGCCGCTGCCGGATGCCGGGTAAATGATGACCGGTTGTTCGGTCTTGAAAATGGATTTGATGCCCGCCAACACGTCCTTCGCCAGCGCCTGGAATTCCGGGCCGCGATGGTCGATCACCTGGCGGTCAATGGCGCGCAAAATACGCTCCGGCACCGGTGTGGGGCCGGGGATTTGCAGAAAGTGACGGCCGGCCGGTTTTGCGGCGGGGGATTTTGCTTGCGTCATGTCTATTGCTCCAAAGTCGGTTTTGCGGTCATCATGCGGTTGTTGTTGGATCTGATGCTTGTATTATTTCAATACTGCTGCTCGACATGATTTTAACTGCGCATACCCAATTGACCCCCACTTCCCAGTCACTTCGCTTTATACAAAAGTCCCCGCCGGGCACCCATCCATTGGCCAGAAGGCTGGTGGCCGAGGTGGATGGCGAGGTGTTTTTCGACCAAGCCAATCGCGGTCGTTATGCCACCGATGCGTCCATCTACCAGATCATGCCGGTGGGTGTGGTGGTGCCGCGCAACATGACCGCCGCGCGCATCGCCATGCAAATCGCGGCGGAGGCGGGCGTGCCGATTTTGCCGCGCGGCGCCGGTACCTCGCAGTGTGGGCAGACCGTGGGCGCGGCGCTGGTGATCGACAACAGCAAATTTTGCAACCGGCTGATTTCGGTTGATGCAAAAAATCGCCGCGCGGTGGTCGAGCCCGGCATGGTGCTCGATCATCTCAACGCCACGCTGAAACAACACGGACTGTGGTTCCCGGTGGATGTATCGACCTCGGCGCAAGCGACCATCGGCGGCATGGCGGGCAACAATTCCTGCGGGTCGCGTTCGATTTTTTACGGCAACATGGTGCACAACGTCGCCGCCATAAACGCGCTGCTGGCTGATGGCACAGAGGCTCGTTTTGACGATACATGGCCAAACACAAGCACTGGCGCGCGTTTTCAGGCCATTGCCGAGGGTATCCAACGTATCTGCCGGCGTGAGCAGGATGAAATCGCCGCGCGTTTTCCGCCGCTGCTGCGCCGCGTGGCCGGCTACAACCTCGATATTTTCAATCCACAGGATCCGCTGCAATACAACTCGCTGCTGCCCAATCTGGCGCACCTGCTGGTTGGCTCCGAAGGCACGCTGGCGTACTTCCAATCACTCGAATTAAAACTCTCGCCGCTGCCCGCGCATCGTGTGCTGGGCGTGGTGAATTTCCCGACCTTTTACCAGGCGATGGCGTTAACCCAGCACATTGTCACCCTTGGCCCCACGGCGGTGGAGCTGGTGGATCGCACCATGATTGACCTCTCGCGCAACAACCCGGCGTTCCGGCCGGTGATTGACGCGGCGCTCATCAATCAACCTGACGCGATTTTGCTGGTGGAATTTGCCGGGGATGATTTGTCTGTCATCACCAAAAAGCTCAATGACCTCGCGGTGCTCATGAATGACCTGGGTGTGCCCAACAGCGTGGTCAAAATGACTGGTGTGAATGAGCAAAAAAAATTGTGGGATGTGCGCAAGGCGGGCTTAAACATCATGATGTCGATGAAAGGCGAGGGCAAGCCGGTGAGCTTTATCGAAGATTGCGCGGTGCCGCTGCCACATCTGGCCGAATACACGCGTCGTCTCACCGAGGTGTTCACCAAACACGGCACCGTCGGCACCTGGTACGCGCACGCCAGTGTCGGCACTTTGCATGTGCGCCCCATTCTGAACATGAAAACCGACGGCGCGGGCAAAATGCGCGCCATCGCCGAAGAGGCCGCCGAATTGGTCAAGGAATACAAAGGCGTGTATTCGGGCGAGCACGGCGACGGGCTGGTGCGCGGCGAATGGATCGCGCCGTTTTTCGGCCCGCGCCTGACGGCGGCACTCGGTGAAATCAAGGCGTTGTTTGATCCAAAAAACCTGATGAACCCCGGCAAGATTGTCTCGCCGTCAAAACAAGATGACCGCACACTGTTTCGCTACTCGCCGCAATACACCACGCCACCCATGGTGACCGCGCTCGATTGGCAAAGCGAATTCGGCGAGCGCGGCCTCGCCGCTGCCGTGGAAATGTGCAACAACAACGGCCACTGCCGCAAATTTGACGCGGGCACCATGTGCCCAAGCTACCGCGCCACCCGCGATGAGCAACATGTCACGCGTGGCCGCGCCAATACCTTGCGGCTGGCGTTGTCCAATCAAATCGAAGATGGCTTTGCCTCACAGTCGGTCAAGGAAGTGATGGATTTGTGCGTGAGCTGCAAAGGCTGCAAGCGTGAATGCCCGACCGGTGTGGACATGGCGAAAATGAAGATCGAATTTTTGCATCACTACAAGGCGCGGCACGGTTTTACCCTGCGCGACAAACTAGTGGCGTATTTGCCGCGTTATGCGCCGTGGGTGGCCAAATTTGCCTGGCTGGTGAATGGTGTTGAGTCGATACCGGGTGTCAAAACCCTGCGTGAGATGGTGGTGGGCTTGTCGTCACGGCGTTCGTTGCCGAAGTGGAGTCATCACCCCTTCACCTTCACTTGTGAACCGGCGCAGAAAGTAGGCAGCCTGAAACCAGAAGTGGTGTTGTTTGCCGACACCTTCAACAACTATTTTGAAAACGAGAATCTCACCGCCGCATGTCAGGTGCTGGAAAGCGCAGGCTACCAAGTTCACCTCGCCTCTGCAAAAGACAGCCAGCGGCCATTGTGCTGCGGCCGCACCTTCCTCGCCACCGGCATGGTCGATGAAGCCAAACTGGAAGCGCGCCGCACCATCGATGCGCTGATGCCGTTTGTCAAACGCGGCGTGGCCGTGGTCGGGCTGGAACCATCGTGCCTGCTCACACTGCGCGATGAATTCCATTCCCTGTGCCCAGGTGTCGACACCCAATCATTGGCGAAACACGCCTTCCTGATTGAGGAATTCCTGGTCCGCGAAAGACGCGCCGGACGGCTCACACTGCCGCTCAAACCCATCACACAAAAACAAGCCCTGCTGCACGGCCACTGCCACCAAAAAGCATTTGGCATGATGAGTGACGTGGAGGAAGTGTTGTCGTGGATTCCCGAATTGAAAACCTCCACCATAGAGTCAAGCTGCTGCGGCATGGCCGGCGCGTTTGGCTATGAGGCCGAGCATATTGATGTCTCAATGAAAATGGGCGAGCTGGCGCTGCTGCCCGCGGTGCGAAGTGCGCATGGGGACACGCTGATTGTCGCCGATGGCACGAGTTGCCGGCATCAAATTCACGATGGGGCAGGGCGGGAAGCGGTGCATGTGGTGCGGGTGTTGGCGGGGGCGATTGACTAGGTGTGGCATGCTCTCGGTGCTTTGCAAAAAAATGTATTTTCACTCATTTGCTCATTTCCTCACAGCGGCAAAGCCGCGCTTACCCGTTCATGCTCGATAGCACTGCCTTTGACCTTCCCCGGCGCAAGGCCGGGGTTCAAGTTAGGGTGTGGTGACGCTGCAAAATTAGACCCTTGCCCCGGCTTTAAACATGCCGGGGCAGGCTCTTCGCAGGGAAAGGGGCATGTGAGTGTGGGCATTTCCTCATTTCACTACTGATGGTTATCACTAGGAAAAATCGTATGCGTATGCACAACCCCCCACATCCCGGCGAAGTATTGCGCGATGGTGTCTTTGCCGATTCGCAAATATCCGTGACCGATTTTGCCGCGCGCCTTGGTGTCACTCGTGTGGCTCTCTCGCGTGTATTGAACGGTAGAGCCGGGATCAGCGCTGACATGGCATTGCGGCTGGCGGCTGCACTTGGTGGCAGCGCGCAATCGTGGCTGCATATGCAGGCGAACCATGATCTCTGGAATGCCGAGAAATCGCTCAAAAGATCTGTTTTAAAAATTGCGCCGTTGAAGGTGGCTGCATAGCTGGTTGCACGAATCGAACACCAACGGGCTCAAGTCTTGACATTGACACACACATAAAGTCTGGCATATACTAATGCATATACAAACCACTTTCATCGCGCCCCACATGGATCGAACAGCCAAAATTTTCCTGAACAATCGCAGTCAGGCGGTTCGCCTGCCAAAGGATTTTCAATTCAAGGGCAGCGAAGTTTTTATCCGCCGCCAGGGTGAGGAGGTGGTGCTATCCGCTCGTCCGTCTGGCTGGGAAAACTACCTCACACAAGGTCCGGTGGCACCTGCGGACTTCATGTCGAATGTTGAAAAATTGCCCGTACAAGAGCGCACAATCTGATGGCAGGCTACATCTTGGATACCGATACCTGCTCATACATCATGAAGCGTTCGCATCGGGAGCTATTAAAAAAAATTCAGGCGATTCCAATAATTGAACAAGCCGTTTCGGTTGTGACGATGGCAGAACTTTTATATGGCGCGAAGCTGTCCTCCAAGCCCAAGGTGGCAATGGAGGCATACGATGCTTTTATCAAGCACCTTGCCGTGCTCGACTGGACACAGCAAGCGGCTGAACACTATGCCGACATACGGGCAGACTTGAAGCGGCGAGGCGAAATGATCGGCGCAAACGATTTGCTGATCGCAGCCCACGCACGCAGCGCCAAAGCCGTTTTGGTGACGAACAATGTTCGCGAATTCGCCAGGGTCAAGGGGCTGAAGGTGGAGAACTGGGCAAAATGAGTGAATCAGGTTCAATGAATTTTATTCGTTCTCGCATTTGAGGCAACTTCTGAGTTTGCGCTGGACCACCACACTTGGTTGCGTAATTCTGCATCGCTCAGCGCTGGCCTTGGCACAATAACTCAAAATCGCGCCAAAATATGGCACGATATTGGCGCGATTATTGACTATCGTGCCAATTTGTGGGGCAATTTTGGCGCGATATCCTTTTATCGTGCCACATTGACCCTAGCCTGCAAATTTCACGGGTCGGCGTTTTACTATGGTTTTTCGCTCTTGGCAACCGACATTTTCGGACAATCCAAATTGTACTTCGTGAGAGTGATGGCCTGCGCGCTCGACAGCAGGCGTTTGAGCGGTACTTTGGAGGTGATTCGGGTCTTGCCCGGCGAGGACAGTACGGCACCCCGCTGGCCTTTGCTGAAGTCATATTCTTTACGCATGATATTGCTCCGCTTCGCCATGGCTGGATTTTCTTACCCCGGCTTGGCCACAAGCTGCGCCTGCAAACCCTTCACCGCCTCGGCATCACCCCGCACCCGCAAAAACGCGCCGTCATTGTCAGCGCGCTCGTCCATCACTTCGCAACTGGCGAAAATTTTTCCGCGCAGTTGTTGTGCCGACCAGGGCAGGAACAGCTCTGCCTCAACCAGGTCTTTGCGGAAAAACGCGCGAATGGCGGCGTGCAGCTTTGCCACATCGGTTTCCAGGCGCGCGCTCATGACGATGC